>CAZIVQ010000043.1:0-10876 GCA_964542415.1 uncultured Bacteroidia bacterium
GACCGATAGGTGGCCCATATCGGCTGGGATGGCTATGCGTCAAAAGTCCAGTTCCCTTCTAGGCAAAGAAATACAAAATCTTGGTTATCAGCTTTTTACTTTGCGTCTTTGCGCCTTAGCTTATCGTACCCGGCGGAGTTTTTTTTCATCCAGGATCACGATACGGCTAACCTCGGTGTCGATGATGCCGTCTTCTTTGAACTCGGCCAACACCCGCAGCACTCCTCCTTTAGAGGTGCCGACAATGCTGGCGAGGTCTTCCCGCGCAATAGGCATAGAAAAAATAGACGCTTGCGGATCTCGGTAGCGATCGAGTAGCAACAGGAGGGCATCGGCGACCCGTTGCCGCACTGAACTGTAAGCCATCTGGACCAGGCGGTCCTCTTTTTCGATCAAGTTGCCGGTAAGGGTCCGAATGCTCACCTTGAGCAGGTGAGAGCTTTCGTATACGCGGGTGAGAAAATCTTCGCGAGGCACCAGGATCACCTCACTCTCTTCCAGGGCCACAGCAGATTCGCGATGGTATTCATCACGCATCAGGGCTGTCACCCCTAGCTGATCGCCGGGTTTGTGCAGGTCTACGATGCAAACTTTCCCGTCCTCGTGGGTTTTGAGGGTCTTGACTTTGCCCCGCTTGAGCACATAGAAAAAGTGAGGGTAACTTTGTTCCTTGTAGAGATAGTCTTTGGGGCGGTAAATCCGTACCTCCCGGTTGCTGAGTAGTTGCTCCAGGGAATAGGCGGGCCGAAGGGCAGTGGGTTTGTGGCTCAAGGCCTGGTCCCATATCTGCTTCTGCCGCTTGATGCGGCTTTCAATCGCATCGAGCAGGTCGGTGTAGTTGAGGGGTTGTTCCAAAAAGCCATCGGCCCCGAGTTGCATGCCCCGGCGCCGGGCTTCGGGGTCATCATGGGAGGTGATGACCAAAAAAGGAATTGCCCTGGTTTTTACTTGCTGGTTGACCAGGTACAGGACCCCAAAACCGTCGAGGTCGGGCAGTTTGCTATGGCACAGAATCAGATCGGGTAAAAAGCGATTAGCCATTTCTACGCCGCTTTTTCCCTTTTCGGCGGTGAGCACCTCATAATTGGCCAACTTTAGAATTTCTGCCGTTCGCTCCCGAACCTCAGCTTGGTGGTGGATCAGGAGGATGGTTTTCATAAATCCAAGGTGAATAGTACCCGAGTAACATAGCTCTTTAGAATAAATTAATATACAAAAATTTCTTCATGAAAAGAGCCGATTTGGGTCTTCGGGCTTTATTCATGCGGGTTTGTACGGTAGAAACAGCCTTTTCTCATCCATTTATGGAAATAGCTTTTCAGCCGGGCCTTCTTTTCAGGGTGGGGCTCTCTGGCACGCAGCCAAGATGAGGGTGTGTCCCCGCAGGCATGGGGGCGACTAAGGCGAAGGAGGCGCATTCCATATTTCCCAGCGCCCTTGTACGTAATGACTCTCTTTTTCAAAAGCGTACAGCACCTGCTCTTTGCTCCCCCCTTGGGCCACATAGGTCTTCAACAAGCTGGTGGAGGGCAAAATTCCGGCGTAAAAGCGGCTGCGCTCCGAGCTGAAAGCCCACCGAGGGTCTTTCTCGCAGGCTTGTTGAAAATCCCGGAAAAAATTGATGTCGATAGAGGCGTCGGCCTCGATCTGATGGGCAAAGTAAATGCCCACGACCTGCTCTCCGCTAAATTCGAAAATGAGCTCCGTCATGCCCCTTCTTGCTTGGCTGCGAAATACCCACATATGACTGGATTGCTGAATCCAGGCAAAGCCTTGGGCATCCCTGGCAAAAGCCTCCCGGACCTGGGCACGGGTGTCTTCGACTTGGAGGCCAAGTAGCTGGCCCCAAAGGAGGGAGGGAAGTAAAAATCCGAGCAGAATAAGTAATCGGTGATGGTGTGTTCCAGACATGCTTTATTTTTTTTCAACCTAAAATAAAGGCTTTCTGGACTAAGGTGCATCTTTACTTACGAGAGATTCTTTCCCGGCTTCAACCTAAGCTATTCATGAATAGCAAGCATATAACTCACTGATAAACAATTTTTTAAAAATTACATAAAAATTAAATAATACCGTGTGTTTATTTTTAACTTTAAAAGTATATGACGCCTTACAAGACCGCCCAAACAAATTATTCTTTTCTTTATTTGGCATCGGCTTTGGCTTGTAAGAAAATAGCCCCAGCCCAGACTAATGGGGTCGATTGGTTTTTCTCCATTTCCAGCCTCTTCTCATTATGATAGAAGTATCCCAGCTCACCAAATCCTTCAGCCTCAGCAAGAAGCAGCGGCAGGAACTCGGTACCCAAGCGCGGTCGGTACAGGCCGTGGACGGTATTTCGTTTACCTGCCAGCCGGGCCGGATCTATTCTCTCCTGGGTCCCAATGGCGCGGGCAAAACTACCTGCCTGCGTATGATAGCGACCATCCTTGCCCCTACCAGCGGAGAAATCTTGGTGGGGGGGTATTCGGTCAAGGATGCCCCCAATGAAGTGCGGCGGCGCATCGGTTTCCTCACCGGAAGCACGGGCTTGTACCAGCGGCTGACCCCTGAAGAAGTCATCCGCTATTTTGCCCAGCTCTACCAGCTCCCTCCCAAGGTGTATCAAACGCGGCGTGACTACCTCTTTTCTCTGTTGGGGATTGACGAATTTGCCAGCAAAAGAATCGCCCAGCTCTCTACGGGCATGAAGCAAAAAGTCTCCATCGCCCGCACCATGATTCACGATCCGGAGGTCGTGATCTTTGATGAGCCGACTTCTGGCCTGGACGTGATTACGGCCGAAAACATCATTACCCTCATCCGCGACTGCAAGGACCAGGGCAAAACCGTGATCTTCTCTTCCCACATCATGAGTGAAGTCGACCTGCTCTGTGATGACCTCGCCATCATTCACCGAGGTAAGCTGTGCTTTTCTGGGACCATGCAAGCCTTTCGCGATGCCCACCAGGGAATCAGCCTCACTGAGGCCTTTATTCGCACCGTGGAAACCCCCGCGCCAGCCGAATCCTGACCCTCGCGCCTTCTTATCTTGCCCTTAATTTTGCCACACCTCCTCTTTCATGGAAACTATCTTCACCATAGCCCGCAAGGAACTGCTCGATACCCTGCGAGACCGTCGTACCTTGTTAATGATGATCCTGGTCCCGCTGATCCTGTTTCCAGCCATCATCTACCTGACCGTTTTCATTCAACAGACCCAAGCCGCCAAAGCTGCCAAAAAGGTCCTCAAGATGGGCCTGATCGAAGCCGAACGTGCGCCGGAGTTCATCGCCAGCCTGGAAGCCAGGGAAGACGTGACCCTTGTCCAGGGCATTGCCCTCGCCGATACAGCGAGCCTGATCCGTCAAGACAGCCTTGACCTGGTGCTTTGGCTGAAAAGTCCCCTCCAGCAGGCCCAAGATTCGATGACCTCCGCTGCGGTGGTGCTTTTTCATGAAAGCACCGACGACGACAAGCTGATGAAGCGCATGGAGAAACTGGTCGAAGCCTACGAAGACCAACTCCTGAACCAGCGCTTGCAGCGTCTTTCTCTTTCTACCGAAACCATCGATCCCATAAACCTGATCGACCGCAATGTGGCCACCAAGAAGGAAATCTTCGGTAAAGTGGTGGGCGGTTTCCTGCCTTACATCTTTATCATCTTCAGCTTTTTGGGCTGCATGTACCCGGCCATAGACTTGTTTACCGGAGAAAAAGAACGGGGTACCATCGAGACGATCCTGACTGTACCGGTCCACCGCCGGGAGATTCTGACGGGTAAGATGATCGTGGTGGCGCTTTCTGGCTTTATTTCTGCTTTGGTGGGTATGCTCGGGCTGGTGCTCAGCATCCAGTTTGTGGATTTGCCAGAGGTGTTGCAAACGATTTTGGGAGAAATGGTACGTCCCAGCACCATCGGGTTGCTGTTACTTATGCTCATTCCCCTCGGCATTTTCTTCGCCGGCATCCTCATCCCTTTGGCCATCAGTGCCAACAGTTTCAAGGAAGCCCAAAGCACCATTTCCCCCTTGAACTTTGCGGTGATCGTGCCGGCAGCTATCGGGTTGATGCCCGGCATCGAATTTAACCTAGGTACAGCCCTCATCCCCATCTTAAACGTGGCCCTTGCCGCCAAGGAAATTGTGGCTGGCACCGCTGACCCCTTGCTGCTCCTGGTGGTGTTTGCCTCTCTTATTCTCCTTTCGATCATAGGTATCATCCTCAGTTCCAGAAGCTTTGCCAAAGAAAAGAACATAACCAGCTGAGTCAATATAACCCATAAATAACAAATGATGGATTAACTTTAAGGAGAAAATATTCGTATCACATAACATGGATATGAGTAAAAAATCTCCTTCTCCCGACAACCAATCTACCGGCGCGCAAAAGCTGGCCCTGCAAATATTTGTGCTCAGCTTGCTTTTGACTTTTGGAATGTTTTTGGGGGGGAAGGTGCTTTCTGGTGATACATGGATGTTGTTGGAAGTGGGAAAAAAGTCACTCACCCTTTCTCTGGCCGCGACCATTGTTTTTCTCATGGTCTACACCCTTTGGAAGACCCAGCGGAGTCAACCTTCTGCTTCTGTCCAGACGAAAGCGGAAATATTGGAATTGCCTGAGCCTCCCCGGGAAGTGTTTGATCGTCTGTGCGAGAAAATGCTGGAAAGAGGCTGGCGCTTGCTTCAAGCCGATGCCGAGCAAGGCCTTCTCCGGTTTCGCACCCGCATCACCAGCGACTCTTGGGGCGAATACATCAAAATAAAAATAACTGCCCATGGCCAACACAACAGCAAGGTCGTGGTGACCAGTGAACCCCTTCTCCATACCAAAGTATCTGACACCTTGAGGGCACAAGAACATGTAAAGTGGCTCAAAAAACTGATGAAAGCTGAAGCTTGAAGGCTTTTCCGCCTGAGACAAACTTTCTGGTGTTTCGGTAGGTTAAGTAAAATAGCGATTTACTATTTTAGCGTTTGTTAGTTCTCATCAGGGTTTCAGAACCTTTATGAGCGTTAGCATAACCTCTCCCTCTTTTCATCCATCAATTTCCAACCTATGCTAAAAGATATTTTAAAACTGTTAGGCATTGGCCTCGTTGGCCTCATTGTGTTTTGGTTCTTTGGCGAAGTTTTCGCCGCACGCGGAGTTTTCTATATTCCTACTTTGCTCAAATTCACCGGTTGGGCTATCCTGTTCATCATGGGTGGCATGGCCTTCTTTCTTTACCAACGCAACAAGAAGCAGCAGCGCCTGCAAGAAGCAGAAGTAAAGGTACCCGAAGAGCAAAGCGATTCTATCAAATCCTCAGGGTCTTGACCTGCTCCCTTCTACTCCTGATCGTACTGCTACCAATCGCCCCGAATAGCTCTTCAGGGCGATTTTTCTTTGGCTTTACACTCCCCTTTCCCCCAAAAAAGCCATCATTTCAGCCAACGTTGGCAAGCTAGATTCGTTATCAAACAAACAACTGAGCCCATTTTAGCCCACTCCCTAACTCCTGGGCAGTCTTGGTTCGAATCGCAAAAACGAGGTCATGCGTGCATCCCTTTCTGCAAAGAATTCATCTTTTACCGGTGGAGCACGCATTCACACTCTCGTACCTTCCTCTCAATTATTTGCACCATGAAAACTGACCATGCCCTTTCCTGGCAAACCGGCCCGCTGACTTTCCGCAACCAATCCCTCTCCGAGGTAAAAAAACAGCTAGAGCAACAATATGGTACGGAGATTCTCATGTACCACGAACTTTTTTCCCGCCGCTTTGCCCATTCCACTCCGCCAGTGCAAGTCCCCCAGGATTTGCAAGACGAAATCCGGGTGGTGCTTTACCTCCAGTACAATCCTGATGACAACGGGCTGCAAGTAGCGGCTTGGCTCGCCAGCAATTGATGGCTGGCTCGGCGAATACCCGCGGCAGGTATTCGCCGCAGCTGCTGCTGCCCATCCAATGAATCTGGCAATCCTTCACTTTTCTCCCCGAGACTTCCTTTGTCCCAGCCAACCGTCGTCTTCGGCTTTGGGAATGCCTTGCTGTCGGCGAGCTACGCGCTCTTTGAAGATAAAGCTCACCATCTCCACCGAGACCTTTGCGCCCCGACCGGGTTGAAAACGAATATCGCAAATGAAATTCCGGGTTCCTACCGGAAAATTAAAGCGGCTGTTCACACCATGCTGGGCAAATTTTTCGGTAAAGGCTTGATCAAAGGCGCGTCCAAACACCTCATATTCTGGCTGTTGCCAATAGGCTTTATACATCAACCCCTTCACCTCCTCCATCCAGAAGGCGGGATGATTTTCCACGGCTGAGGTTTCGATGATCAAGGTCAGCTTGGTGTGATGTCGCTTGCAGGCATCTTGGGCAATGACCAGCAGGCGCTCTTGACTCATCCGGGCCATCTCAATCCGGGTTTCAGCTTTCCATTGATGATCGGCAAAGAAAGGATTGAAGCGGCGGATGACCGGTTCCAATTCTTCTGGATCTAACCGGCAGTCTTCAGCCGCGGTTTGCGCCCATAGCGGAGCAGAAAGCAAGCTTAGAAAAAAGCAGAGGGGGTAAAAAAAGTGCATATAGAGGGAATACTTAGGGAAATAGGCGTATCACTGCCTACGCTCTGATTGTCTTGACGCTGCGGGCAGGCCCAAACGTGGCCAAGCTCTGGCCAACACCTCAAAATCCAGGTCCCAGCGAAACGCCTGAGCGTAATAGGCATCCAAGGGACGACTCGCCAAACCCGGGCCATGGGGTACCCGATCCCGCAAACTCAAGCCACCCGGCTTGAGCGGAGGTAAGTCTGCATAAGGCCCCCCGTCGTACCCTACCAGATGTCGGCGACCCAGCAAACTCTGCCAAAGATGCAGGACCGCTGATCCAGGCCGTTGATATCGCCAAAATAAAAAAGGAAAACTCAAGAGCAAGGCCAGACTTGCTCCCAGATCAAACATTCGCTTTTCCAGGCGCTTGCGCCGCTGTTGCAAATTCATGTAGGGCTGCCCCCCATCCTCGGGGCTTACCACCTGTTGTGGCCCGATCAGTAGGTCAGTGTTTGGCGGAGCTATTTTTATGCTCACGTTCAAGTGCTGCAACGAAGTCAATTGCTGCAAGATGGTCGTGGCCGGCAAGCTTTGGTTACAAAAAATCACCTCTTTGACGTCAAACGCCCGCACCAAGGCCGGTAAGCTGTCCAACGAACCCAGGTAAGGCACGGCCCAGGCGCTTGGCGATTCTGCCCCTGCCGCCCCCGCGATGTCTACTGGGTAGGCCAAGTGCTGTCGCAGCAATTGAGTGAGGCGAGCCACCCCCGCTTGGTTTCCCACCAAGATTACCCGCAGGCGTTTTTCTTCGGTAAAAAAGAAGCTCCCTTTTTCCTGCCGGTTGATCAAGCCCCGGGTACCCAAAGCAATGAGCAGCGTAAAAACCGCCGAAAGCCCTACGATGGCCCGGGAAAAATTCTGAACCGCCGGAAACATGTAAGTGGCCGTGGCAATGGCAATGAACCCCCAGACCGGAGCCAGCATCAGCGGCCGCAACCGAAAGGGCCGTTTGTAGCCGCCCCCTAGCCACAAAAATCCTACAAATACGGCCGTGTAAACCGGCATGTATCGGGTTACCAGCTCCTGAGGATAGGCTCCCCCTTCGATGTATTTGACATAATGCTCCCAATAAGCCTTGATGCCGTACATCACCCCATAGATCAGGGCTCCTTCCAGGGCCGGAAAGCCCAGACGGCTGACCAACCGCTGCCCCATCGCTATGGCTGCCCGAAAGTAAACCGCCAGACGAATGGCCAGGATAAACATCCGCTGCCGACTGCCACCGAAATGTTTTTGGGCAAAAATGATCATCGCCTGGTAGAAAACCCGCACATAGTTCAGGCTCCCTTTTTTGGTGCTTTCACCTTTGTAATGGATAATCTGGGTATCGGCGAAATAATAGTTCTCATAGCCAGCCGCAATTACCCGGTAAGACAGGTCGATGTCTTCGCCATACATGAAAAAATCCTCATCCAGGTAGCCAATCTCCTCCAACACAGACCGCCGCATCCACATAAACGCGCCGGAAAGAATCTCCACTTGATGGGTTTCTTCCGGGGCCAGAAAGCTGAGGTGGTAGCGACCAAAGCGCTTGCTACGTGGAAAAAGGGCCGCTAATCCGAATATTTTGTAGAAAGAAACCCACGGAGTGGGCAGCGCCCGTTTGGACTCGGGCAAAAATTTTCCCTGCCCATCAATCATCTTGACTCCCAGGGCCCCTGCCTTGGGACGCTGGTCCATAAAAGCCAGGCAACGGGTAAAGGTGTCTTCGCCCACCACCGTATCCGGGTTGAGCAGGAGCACGTAGCGGCCCCGGGCCTTGCCTATGCCTTGGTTGTTGGCGCGGGAAAAGCCAGGATTGTCCCGGTTTTCGATCAGAATGACCTCCTCCTCAAAGTGTTTCCGCAAAAACGCCTGGCTCCCGTCGGTGGAAGCATTGTCAACCACGATGATCTCCGCTCGCATCCCGGCGGTGGCCCGCTGCACCGCCCGTAAGCACTGGCCCAGGTAGTGCTTGACGTTGTAGTTGACGATGATGACGGAGAGGTCGAGCTCGGCCATATGGCGAATCATTCTCCTCCCGGCATGGCCAGGCGGGTGCGATTAATGAGAGAACGGGCAAGGGTCACCTCGTCGGTAAATTCCAGGTCGGTTCCCACCGGGATGCCGCGGGCAATGCTGGAAATGTGTACCTCCAGGGGAGCCAGCTTTTTCGACACATAAAAGGTGGTGGTGTCGCCTTCGATGTTGGAGCTGAGGGCGAAGATCACTTCCTTGACTTGATCGGTCTTGACCCGCTCCAGCAGCGCATCTATGTTCAGCACCGAAGGGCCGATGCCCTGCAAAGGGTTGATCAGGCCGCCGAGGACGTGGTACACCCCGGTAAACTGATGGGTGCTCTCCAGGGCAATCACATCCTTGGCATCTTCGACCACACACAGCAGTTCTTGGTTGCGGCGAGGGTTAGCGCATATCTTGCAGATGTCGGCATCGGAAATGTTCTGGCATTTCTGGCAATAGTGGGTGTTTTGATGTAGCTCAGAGATGGCTTTGCCCAGGCTTTGTGCGGAGGCTTCAGGCTGCTTCAACAAGTGAAAAGCCAGCCGAAGGGCCGTCTTGCGACCAATCCCCGGCAAGGTGGCTAATTCTTTCACCACGTCCTCTATCGCTTTCGAAGGGTATTCCATACCTGTTCATTTTCCCAACCGAACTCAAAGATAGCAAAAGATCGCGGGAGGCTTGTTGACCTGCTTTTCCGCTTACCATCTTGGCTTTTTCCACATCTTTTCCACAGGTCAAGCTCGCAACTTGTGGAGCGCAAGCTCCCGCCCGCCCCGTTCCAGGGCGAGCTCGATCAGGGCATTGATCAACTCAGGGTAATTCGTCCCGGCTTCTTCCCATAACTTGGGGTACATGCTAATGTTGGTAAAGCCGGGCAAAGTGTTGATTTCATTGACGTACACGCTGTCATCCTCACAGAGAAACATGTCCACCCGGGCCATGCCTTCGCAGCCCACGGCTTGATAGGCATTGCGGGCCACCAGCATGAGTTTGGCCAGCAGCTGATCATCTATCCCAGGCACAGGAATGAGCACCTGAGCGCCGTGGTTCTCGTATTTCGAAGCGTAAGAATAGAAATCCGCCGAAGCCATCTTTACCTCTCCCACCCCACTGGTTCCCACCTGTCCATTGCCCAATACGGCGCACTCCAGCTCCCGCCCGACCATGGCCTCTTCTACAATCACTTTGTGGTCGTAGCGGAAAGCCTCCTCCAGGGCCCCATAAAAACTGTCCCGGTCGGTCGCTTTACTCACCCCTACCGAGGAGCCCATGTTGGCTGGTTTGATGAAAAGGGGCAAACCAAGCTGGTTGACAACGGCGGCGTAGTCGATGGCATCTTTTTCGTAGTAATGAAAACAGCGATAGTCCGCCACCAGCAAGTCCGCTTCCCGCAGCACCCGTTTGCATAAATCCTTGTCCATCGACACCGCTGAAGCCATCACATCCGGCCCCACAAAAGGCAGAGACAAATGCCGGAACAGCCCCTGCAAGGTACCGTCTTCCCCGTAAGGCCCGTGGGTGATCGGAAACACGACCTCTACTTGAGGAAATCTTCCCCGGCCTTCGAGGTAGCGGATCTGTTGCTCCCGCGCTCCGGGAACCAAGATCAGTTGCCGGCCCAGGTCGGGAATGTCCAAGGGCTTTTGGTCAAAAGCTTCCGGCGGTAAGTCAAACCAGCGGCCCTGCCGGTCGATACCGATCAGCACAACCTCATATTTATTTTGATCAATGGCGGCAAAGATATTCTTCGCCGACATGACCGACACTTCGTGCTCAGGAGATTGTCCGCCAAACACCAGAGCGAGAGTAATAGGTTTTGCCATACCAGAGAGAATCAGTCCGTTTAGCCGCTTAGAAAGGAGAGCGGCTCATTGTATGGCTGCAAAGCTACGGAGAAAAATAGGTTTGTCCTGAGCCTATTCGCCTTCGCCCTTTTTTCTCCCCTGGAGGCGGGTAACAGCAGGCGGTGGATAAGTTGTGGAAAAAGTGTGGATAGCTATTTTGGGGCTTAAAACCGCAGCATGCCGCTCAACTCTTTGATGAGCTGTTCGGTGGAAGCTGCCCGCAGGTCCAGGCGCACGTGAGATAGGCCCCGAAAAGGGGTAGGGAGCGGGACCGAACCCTTCATCAACAGGATGATCCGCTTACCCAATGCCCGGGCCATGCCGATACGGTACATCACCTCCGGAGACAAGAACCGCCCTTCCTTGTCCTACTACAACATATCCCGGTTTTACCAGGGACAGGTCTGTGTTTAAATTGGGTAATTACGCTGCTCCGCAAGCACTAGTGCTTGCGGAGC
>CAZIVQ010000044.1:0-10849 GCA_964542415.1 uncultured Bacteroidia bacterium
GCGGACAAAATTAGTTACTAGCCCAGAGATAACCAACTGAGGGCCAAATCGCCGCTGTGTGGCACACATGCAAGACTTACGTTTGGTTTTCGTCGCAGGTATTGACAAATTTGTCGGTATTATTTCATGAAAAAGTAATTTTCATATGCCCTATCTCTTCACCTCAGAGTCTGTTTCTGAAGGACACCCCGACAAAATTTCTGACCAAATCTCCGATGCTGTGCTCGACGCCATGTTGAGCCAGGATCCCGACTCCCGGGTCGCTTGCGAAACCCTGGTCACCACCGGCCAGGTCGTATTGGCCGGCGAGGTCACCACCAAAGCATATGTAGACCTGCAGCAGGTCGTGCGCGATACCATCGCCCAAATCGGCTATACCGACGATACCTACCAGTTTAGCGCCGCTTCCTGCTCGGTCATGTCGGCCCTGCACGAGCAGTCGCCCGACATTGCCCGGGGGGTAGACGAAAGCGAAGCCCGCGAGCAAGGGGCTGGTGACCAAGGGATGATGTTTGGCTACGCCACCGACGAGACGCCCGAATACATGCCCATGGCCCTCGCCTACTCCCACCGTCTGGTGCAAGAGCTGGCCAACATCCGCAAAAATGAGCCCGAGCTCATGCCTTACCTCCGCCCCGACTCTAAGGCCCAGGTCACCATCGAATACAACGACGACAACGTCCCCAGCCGGGTCCACACCATCGTGGTTTCTACCCAGCACGATGACTTCATCGCGGCCAAAGACGGCTTCAGCCAGGCGGAAGCCGACACCCAGATGCTGCAAAAGATTCACGACGACATCGTCAAGCACCTGGTCCCCCGCGTCATCCCAGCCGAGCTGCTCAAAGACACAGTCTACCACATCAACCCCACCGGCAAATTCGTCATTGGCGGGCCCCACGGCGATGCGGGCCTGACCGGCCGCAAGATCATCGTCGATACCTACGGCGGCAAAGGCGCCCACGGTGGCGGAGCCTTCTCTGGCAAAGACGCCTCCAAGGTGGACCGCTCAGCTGCTTACGCGGCGCGCCACCTGGCCAAAAACCTCGTCGCGGCCGGCGTGGCCAGCGAAGTGCTCGTGCAGCTCGCCTACGCCATCGGGGTAGCCGAGCCCGTCTCGATCAACCTCAACACCTACGGCACCAGCAACGTCAAATTGAGCGATGCCGAGATTGCCGAGGCCATTAGTGAGAACATCTCCTTCACCCCCCGCGCCATCGTCGAGCGTCTCGGGCTAAAAAACCCCATCTTCTCCCGCACCGCTGCCTACGGCCACATGGGACGCGAGGCTTCGGAAGAAGAAATCGAAGTGGCCTACGTCACCGAGACTGAGGAGAATGGCACCTACCGTTTCATTCGCAAGAAAGAAATGAAAAAGGTGACTTTCTTCAGCTGGGAAAAACTCGACCTGGTCGACCAGATCAAGGGCATTTTCTCCCTCTAACCGTCGTTTCGGCAAAAAATCTTGATTGCCTACGGGGTGAAAGGGTAACTTTCGCCCCGTTTTGCGTTTTGGGTGGAGAGGATGGAGAATAGAATATAAAATATAGACGCAGGTCGCTCTCGCGCGGATTTGCAATCCGTGCGAATAAATTCCACCCCGCAGGGAAAACCGCCTAACCCATTAACTCTAAGCTGTTCCCCCTGGGAGAAATGAGCGAAGCAAATTTAGTCGGATATTTTATGCGGGTTGAGGGGAAAGGAAAATCAAATTTTTCCTAGAAAAGCAAGCCGAAGGCTACGAATGTTTGGGCGGCGCTGGCCTCGGAATTCGGTGGTTGGGGCGGCTAAAGCGCAGGCCTAGAATTCCGACGGTTTCTTTGCTTACTTTCTTTGCCGCCAAAGAAAGTAAGTCCCGCCGAAGGCGACGTACGTATGGAAAGCTGTTTTAAAATTATAGTATGGAACCCCCCGCAGGGGGAACAACCTACCATTAACCCCTTATGCCACGTTTCACACTCCTTTTTGCCTTGCTGCTCTTCCTGTTTGCTTGTAGAGAAGAAGAAGAAAATGGCGAGTCGCGCTTGCCTGATTCTCAGGAAGAGATGCCCTTGCCTGACTCGATCGACACCCGAGGGCTGGCCTTTGCGCAGCTCGAAAGCTACATCGCCGATGTCGTGCCCGACACCAACCTGGTGCTAAGCGTGGCTGACACGGTGGTGAACCAAGGCGGCTACCTCTGGCTGGTGCGCACCCTGCACACCAGCCAGGGGCCTATCCTGCTCGAAGGCGAGTTCATTGATGACCGCATCGCCAACGACACGCTGTTGTCCGAAAGCCGCATCAACCGCATCCGCATCGAATCTTCCCTCTTCCAGACCCGGCAGCAGCTGCGGGTAGGTAGCCCCCTGAGCGCCCTGCGGCAGCATTATCCCGATTCGCTCATCTCCGTGACGCCCATCCCTGGCTTTGATATGGTGCAGGTTCAAGCAGGCGAAGAATCGCTCTTCTACCTCATCTTTGCCCCCAAGCTAGCGACCCAGCCGCAGGTACAGCTGGCAGAGCTGCCCGCCGATGCCCGCATCGAGGCGATTGTGGTGATGTGAACTCCTTCCTGGCTTCTGTCGCTGCTGGATTACGCACAGGCCTGCGCCAGGTCCGGAAATCCAGCTGAGCCTCCGCCGGGATCCGAACTCCCGTGGGTGAAGAAAACAACAGCCCCCATCTGGTCAAGCCAGGTGGGGGCTGTTCGTTGAGCAGCTCGCAAGCCCTAATTGCGCAGCATGCGCTGGTCCAGGGCCTGGATTTCCTCATTCAGGCTTTGCAGCTCTTCCTGCAGGTTGTTTTGCTGGTAGTATTGCTGCAAGATGTTGAGGGGATAGTAGTATTCGCGGATGCGGGAGAATTCATCGCCCGTCTTTGAATAGTACTTGAGGGTCCCCAAGGAGCGCTCCCGGCCGAAGGCGAAGTATTCTTCGGCTTTTTCTTTTTCTCCCAAACGATCGAACATCAAGCCGGCTCTGACCACCAGGTAAGGGTCAGGGGTGATGACGGTGTAGGGGAATTTTTCTTCCGTAAACAGCATCACCTCCAGGGCCCGGTCTTTGGCGGCCTGGGCCTCGGCCCGCATCACGTTCATCACTTGCTCCAGGCTGTCGGCTTGGGTGGGGTTGGCTTCCAGCCTACCCTCCAGGGCCTGCGCCTCGCGGTTGAGGCTTTCAGATTCCCGCAGGTAGCCGTTGGAGAGGCGGTAGAAAGTGTTGTGGTAATTGCTCAGCATCCGCATGATGTTCTCATCCACGTAGATTCCCGGCTGGTTGAGGTTGCGGTAACGGAACTCCTGGGTCAGGTGGGTGTACATGCGCTCGAGGTCGAGGCTGCCCTGGAAGGGATCGTAGCGATCGTCGCCGCTGGGCTTCTTGAGGGGCAAGATGCGATAAGCCAGGCCTTCGAGGCGCAGGTGATCATCGAGCCCGAGGAAGGAACTGGGGCTGACCGTATTGGCGAAGTAAATCGGGCGCTCCCAGTTGCCCTTGGCTACGTTTTCCAGCAGGTTCAGAATGACGATGTCCTTGAGTTCCAGGTAGCGATTGTTGCCGCTGCCACGGGTGGTGGCTTCCCAGGTCATGGGGCTCGTCACGAAGGGTAGCTCTTCCTCAGAGATGATCCCCTGCTGCTGCAAGGCCTGTTCGCTGGCTGGCAGAGAAACCTGGAAGCGTTCGCGGCTGCCCATAGAGCGAGACTGATTGGCTTGGCCGGTATAGTCATCCGGTTTGAGCGAAAGCGGCAATGGTGGCGATTCGTTCATCTGCAAATACATCTGGTCGATGTACCAGTCGGTATTCACGTAGCTGAGGCAGAGCACCCGCACGTCGGTGCGCACGCCTTCTACCTCCTGCAAGTACCAGAGCGGGAAGGTATCGTTGTCGCCGTTGGTAAAGAGGACGGCGTCTTTTTCGCAGCTATTGAGCAGGTTGTAGGCAGAATCAGGCGCTACGTAGCGACCGGCCCGAGAGTGGTCGGTCCAGTTCTGGACGCCCATCAACACGGGGGCAAGCAGCCCTACCGCTGCGGCTACATAGACCGCACTCCCTTTGAGATAGCGCTCCAGCAACTGGTACAAGCCAATGACCCCCAAGCCTATCCAAATGGCGTAGGTCTGGAAGGAGCCCGCAAAAGAATAGTCTCGCTCCCGTGGCTGGGCCGGATATTGGTTCAGGTAAATGATGATGGCAAGCCCGGTGAAGAAAAACAAGAAGCCTACCACCGTGGCATCTTCCCCCCTTCGGTAGGCCTGCCAGAAAAGTCCCAGCAACCCCAGCAAGAACGGCAGGAAGTAATAGTGGTTTTTGGCTGGATTTTCTTTCATGAAATCCGGCATCTTGCTCAATTTACCAAACTCAAAGCCGCTTTCCCAGCCTTGGTCTTGGACATCGCCCTCCTTTCCGGTGAAGTTCCACATGAAGTAGCGCCAATACATGTGGATGATCTGGTAGCCGAAAAAGAACCTCAGGTCTTCGGCGGCAGTGGGGCGGTCGTCATTGGGATCGTTGGGGCTGCCCGTGCGCTTCACGTAGTTGACGTAAGCGTGGGGCCCGGAGTTGTAGCGGCTTTTCTCGTACATGCGCGGGAAAAACTTCTTGTCCTGCTCGCGGTACTCGTACTGCCGCTTGGTGCCGATTTCCTTGTAGCGATCGGCTCCCTCTTCAAGGATGTATTCTTTGCCCACCTCTTCCAATCCTACCGGCAAGGCATTGTAGAGCGGCCCCTGCAGCAGCGGCCGGTTGCCGTACTGCTCCCGCTTCATGTAGCTGAGGAAGGTCTGCGTATCCTCGGGGTTGTTTTGGTCGATGGGCGGATTGGCACTAGAGCGAATAGGAATCATCAGGTAGGAAGAAAACCCAATGTAAATGACCATCGCGCTGATGGCTGCCGTGTTGAGGATTACGTGGTGATTTTTGTGCGAGTAGTAAATCAGGTAGCTCAACGCCGCCGCGAGGAATATAAAAAAGAAGATGACCCCACTGCCAATAGGCAGGCCCAAGCCGCTTTTTTCGGTGCCGTTTGCGTATTCAATCCCCGCAAAGAATTTTTCGATCTCCCAAGCGATATCAAAGGTACTGATGATGATCCCGGTCTGTACTACGCCGAGGATGGCTACAGCTACTGCCCCGGTCACGAAAAAACCTTGCCAGGAGAAGTCGTACTTGCGGAAGTAGTAGATGAAAGCCAGGGCCGGAATGGTGAGCAGGTTTAGCAAGTGAACGCCAATGGAGAGGCCCATGAGGTAGGCGATGAGGATGAGCCAGCGGAGGTTGTCGGGTTGGTCGGCTCGTTCTTCCCACTTGAACATCAGCCAGACGACCACAGCCGTAAAGAAGGAACTCATGGCGTAGACCTCAGCCTCCACGGCATTGAACCAGAAGGAATCGGCGTAGGTGTTGGCTAAGCCTGCGACCACCCCCGCAGCCATGATGACGAAGAGCTGGGTATGATTGGGCTTTTCGTCGCCTTTGACCACCAGGCGCAGGGCGAGGTGGGTGGTGATCCAGAAGGTGAAGAGGACAGTGAAGGTACTCGAAAGCACGCTCATGAGGTTCAGCATCCAGGAGATGCTTTCCACGTCATTGAAGGCAAACATGGCAAAGATGCGCCCGAGCAGCATGAAGAACGGCGCACCCGGGGGGTGGGGCACTTCCAGCTCATTGGCACAGGCGATGAACTCTCCACAGTCCCAAAAACTGGCCGTTGGAGACATGGTCAGCAGGTAGCTGACCAGGGCAATGAGGAAGACTCCCCATCCGGTGAGGTTGTTGACTCGTCTAAAATCCATGGTGGTGAAGCGTCATTACGGGCGGTTGGCCGTAGGCAAGGAGGGCTTTTTCCCTGAGGATGAAACAACTGCAAAACTGGGCACACTAGCCTGGCTTACTCAATTTTCAGAGGGCGAATATATAAAATCTCTCCCACAAAGCGCAGAGAGGAAGCGATTTCTCCCCCTCCTACCCCAGGACCGGGAGAAGGTTCAATGCGCCCCCCCAAAAAAAGCCCGGCCCGCCTCAGAGGCAGGCCGGGAAGAGAGGTGAGAAAAAAGAGATGAGAGATGAGACAAGAGGTAGATCTCAAATGACCACCCACTGATCACTGCTCACTGCTCACTGCTCACTGATCACTGTCCACTGCTCACTGCCCACTGTCCACTGTCCACTGCAATCACTGTCCCATGTTGTCCATGTCATCATAGAGTTCAGGCGGGTCTTGCTTCATCACGGCTGAGGCGATGAGGGCCACGATGACGGCCAGGACAAGGGTCCCGACCAGCGAAAGCCCAGACATGGCAGGAGCGGACATCATGGAGGTGGTCATGTTCATGGCCATGTCGACCTGTTCGGCGGGCACGTCTGGGTTCTTTTCCAGCTCGGCACGCGCAAACGCGATCAGCTGGTCGGTGATTTGCGGATTCAGGCTTACATAGACAAACCGGGCGATGGCCTCCAGGACCCCGCCGACGAGGCCCGCCCAAGCGCCTACCCCTACCCCATGCTTAAACGACATGAAGCCTTGGTTGAGCGACTTGTACTCACGCAGGCCCAGGACTACCCCAGCTATCACAATCAGCCATGACGCATAGCCGATGAACTGGTTGGTAAACACACCCGTAGCAAAGGTCGCAATGGCAAAGACTGCCAGGGCCAGGCCCATGTAAAGGCCATACTTTACCCCGGTCGAACGTGGAGAAGAAAGTTCCATAAAGGTTTATGTTTTAGAGGTGAAGAAAAATGGTGTATCAAAGACCCGGCACCGCCGGGGAAAGGTTGAACCTGCTGGTACCGACCTGGCATCATAGCCAAAAGCTATCGAAATTTCCCCACATAACCGAATCCCTCTTTTTCCCTTTTTTACCACGGAGTTCACAAAGGGATTTCACGGAGGACACGGAGGTATATAATCCCAAAACTCAAACTCATCGGATTTCAACGCAAAGAACGCAGAGGTTTCGCGAAGAGCGCCGAGGAAATTGAAAAGCCTTTCGGCCTCACGTCGCTTGTCGCTTGTCTCCACATCGCTTGTCGTTTTTCACCACAGAGGTCGAGGTTCGTTATTCGTTGTTCCTGGTTCATTATTCGATATTCCCTAATTCCCCTATTCCCCCTATTCCCCTATTCCCCTACTCCCCTTTCCTCTCCACCCGCTCGGTATTGTTCTTGGGCTCACGGTCGATGAGCTTGTAGAGGGGATCAATGCCCGCTTCCTTGGGCTCCTGATCGACGAAGACGGTCACCTGCTTGGTTTCGGGGCCGATGAGGTGCTTTTTCAGGTACAAGGTGGTATCCTGCGTTTTGCCATCAGTTTCGGTTTGGCCAAAGACCCCGATGTCAATGTAGTCCCCGATGGGGATGTCTTGCTCTTCGCCCGTGCCATCGTCCCGCCATTTGCGGGTATTCAGCTGCAAAGTCACCTCGTAGCGGCCCTCCTCAGTGGGCGCGTAAGTTGCTTCAGTCACTTCGTTGTCGTAAAGGGTAATGGTCCTAAACATGTCCTCCACCACGTAGCGCAGCGAATCGGGCACCACCTTTTCCACCTCCGCCAGCCACTCCAGTGTCGTGGTGTAGGGTGCATCCTGAAAGGCCACTGAGTCGATGTAGCGGCTCAGGGCGGCGTTGAGGGAGTCCTCTCCGATGTAATCCTGCAAGGCATAGCTGATGAGGCTGCCCTTGTTGTAATGGATATAAAGCTGGTTTTCCGAGAGCAAGGCTGGCATTTCCCGCCGTCGCTCGGTGGTGCGCCCGGTGAGGTAGTTGTCCAGCTCGTAGCGCAGGTACTTGCGGATGCCCTCTTCGCCAAATTTCTCCTTCATCACCATCAAAGATGCATACTGCGCCATGGTTTCACTCAAGAACTGAAAGCCCTGCACGTTGCCGCCAATCACCTGATGGGCCCACCATTGGTGCGCCAGCTCATGGGCGGTAATGTAGTAGGGATAATCCACATCTCCCTCATCTACGTCGGCGATGAAGCCCACTGCTTCCGAATAAGGGATGGTATTGGCAAAGCTCTGCGCAAAGCCCGCGTAGCGCGGAAACTCCAGGATGCGCACCTGCCGGTGCTGGTAGGGGCTGAAGGCTGAGGTATAATAGGCCAGGCCGTCTTTCAGGGCCGCCATCATCTTGTCCGTGTTGTAGCCGTGGCTAGGATGGTGATAAATCTCCAGGCTGATTTCCCGGCCATCGGGGGCCTGCCAGCTATCCTTTAGCACTTCGTAGCGAGCCGAGACGATGGCAAAGAACTTCAGCATCTTGCTGTCCATTTTGTAGTGAAAATGGCGGCGGCCATTTTCCTCCCACTCTCGCTGCAGGTAACCCGGCACCACCGCGATCTGATCGGGAGCGGTGCTCACCCGTGCTTCGAAGTCGATCCAGTCGGCATCACGGGCAATGAGGGTATTGGCCAAGGCAGCCGTGTCGGTGATGGCGGGGAAGCGGTCATTAGGAGGCAAGTCGTACTTCTTGCGAAGGTCGAGGTCGGTCAGCTCATATTGTGGGTTGTAGCCGAGCTGCGGAAAATACGTCTGGCTGATAAAGGTGCCGTTGTAGACCACGTTGGTGTTGGAGCCAGAATTGGGGAAGCCCTCGGGCGCAAAGCGCTGCGCGAAGCGCATCTCGATCGAGTCGCCCGGTGCCAGGGTTTGTGCCAGGCGGTAAATGCGGTAGCCATTGATGCTGTCATTCAGCACCCGCTCGCTGCCACCCGCAAAGGTAAGGCTCAGCAGGTCCACATCTGTGGTCAGCAGGACGTGTACCGAGTCGATGGGCTGCCCGGTCTTGTTGCGCAGGCGGTAGACCCCGCTGGCGTCAAAAGACCGCTTCTCGGGGTATAGGTCTACGTCCAGCTCAATGCCGGTGATACGCGGCTGCGGCGCGTCCTGGTACTGCTTGTACTGCTTCTCAAACTCCGCCCGCAGCTTTTGCTCCTCCTTAGAGTTGCGGTAAGTGTTGAGGACGTTGGTGTTGTAGAAAATGTAGGAACCGGTGCCCAGGAAGAGCAGCAGTCCGGCGACCATGCCCAAGCGGGCCGGGCCGGTAAAACGCTCCTGCCAGGCGTGGGCCCGGGCTTGCCGCCCCGACTCGGTACCCCGGGGCCAGAAGATCAGCCCCACTACCGCCATGACGATGGCCAGGCCCAGCCAGTAAAGCTTGAAGCTCAGGTAAGGCCAGACAAAGTGCCCATAGCCATTCATGTCGCTGTAGCTCAGGCGGGTGTTGGACATGTACTCCAGCATGTTGTGCTCCACGCCCAGCAGGCCTAGCACGCTGGCGTTGAAGAAGAAGATGACCACCACCAGCACGAAGCCCACAAACTTGTTCGGGGAGAGGACTTGTACCAAAAAGGCCAGCGGCAAGAAGAGCAGATAGTCGATCAGCCCAAAGCCCAGCAAAGCCACCACATAATGCCCCAGGTCGATGTCGAAGAAGCCTTTGCCCAGCTGCACGCCCACGCCTACCAGGATGCCACCCGCGTGCAACAGCACCGGCACCAGGGCCAAGGCGATCATTTTGGCCAGGTAGCGGGTCCAGTTGGGGACCGGCAGGGTATCGGTGATCTGGGCCAGGTTGAGGCTGCGCTCCCGCCAGATCATTTCTCCCGAATAAAAGATGAGCAAGGCATAGATAAACAGCCCCAGCGTCCCCATGACCTGCCCGGCGATGGAGTAGGTGACGGGCAACGTGGGGGTGCCAAAGGTGCGTGCCCCGAAGGTCAGGCCCAGGATGGCAAACAGCACCGCCACCACCGCGATCACCCAAAAGATGGGCGAACGGAAAAGATAGCGCAGCTCTTGGCGCAGATGCAAGCCCAGCAGCTTCCAGGACTTTGCCTGAGAAAATACCGGGTGGACCGGCGGAAGCTTCAGGCTTTTGAGGGTCACGGTATCGCCCAACGAGCGGGGCAAGGGACGCTTACGGACCCTGAGCCGGGCATTGCCCCCGGTCTGATAGACCAACTGAAAGCGACGAAAGGTAAAGAACAGGATCAGCCCCGCAACGCTCAGCCAGATTAGCAGGTTGAAGCCGACCTCAGCGTTGATAGGCAGCAGTTGCGAATTGCGCTCGGCCACGGTCCAGGTCTCGGTCGTGGCGATAAACGCGGCCGAGCCCGAAGGGTCGATCAGGCTGGCCACAAACTTGTTCTCAATCTGCTGGCTGGCCGCCGAAGCCACCGAAAAAAGCACCAGCAACACCAAAGCATTGAGGTAGATCAGCAGCTGGTTGCGGGTGAGCGATACCGTGGCAAAAAAGATGGTCCCGGCGATCAGCGTATAGGGCACCACCCCGAGCAGAAAAGGATAGAGGTAATACAGCAGGTTGAAGGGCCCGAAGCGGTCGGGCTCAATCTTGGGATTGAGGTAAACCAGCATGAAGCCCACCACCAGCCCAAAAAGCACCAGCAGCGTGACGACCAGCGAGCCCAGGTAGCGCGCCCCCAGGTAGCCGTTTTTGGTCAGGGGCTTGGTGAAGAAGAGCGAATGGGCGTCGTACTGGAAATCCCGGTAGACCGGCACGGCCATGATGGCCGCGATGATGAAGGTGCCCGGAATCTGGGCCAGGCTGAAGATGAGCTGGTGCAGGTTGTAGGGCGAATTGGCGAGGTTTTTCCCGCCACCCGTAATCAGCCCGGCTACTTCCGGCCCAAAAGCTCCGCCCAAGATGCTGGCGTAGAGCAGCCCGGTCAGGGCCATGATCAAGAAATAGATGTAGGTCGCCGGCCGCCGCAGGCGGTATTTCAGCTCAAAGAGAAAAATGTGTCTGAACATTTTTAGAGATGAGAGGAGAGAAATGGGAGATGAGAAGAGCGATGTGCGATGTGGAGATGAGCGATAAGCGATTGGGAGACAAACGATGAGCGATGTGGA
>CAZIVQ010000045.1:0-10843 GCA_964542415.1 uncultured Bacteroidia bacterium
CTCCAGGGCCAAATAATATATATGCAATTACCCTGATATTGGATTTTCCAATTTTTGGATTTTTTCTGTTTTCAGGGGCCTGGCACCGGGAAGTGAAGGCAAAAAAAAAGACCACTCAAAAGGAGTAGTCTTTGAAGCGAACCGCTTTTCCCAAAGCTCAGTTGCTTCTTCCCTGTAACGTTGTCAGACGTTTAAAAAGAACGAGGTTGTTTTTTGTGTTTCATGAAAAAATTCATCGACACCCGTGGTCAGGTCGCAGTGGAAGTGCGATCCCAAGCCACAAGGTGAAGATGGTGCATGTGTTTCACGGGTCCCGTAGGAACGCTTTTCAAGTGTTGTTATTAAGGGGACGCATGGGCGCCCGGCTTTACACAGGAAAAACTCATTTTTTTTAGAAAAATAAAAAATCCCCCATTACGAACTGTAAGGGGGGATTTTTTTGAAAAAAAGATTTGCCAGGCGGCTTTCAGAGATTGAGCCGGTCGACAAACGCCTGAAATTGGTCCTTGTAGGAATTGGAGACAGGGATTTCCTTGTCGCCGATAAACACCCGGTTGTGCTGGGTCAGGGTAATATGGTTCAGGGCAATGATGTAACTTTTATGCACCCGCATAAAGTCTGCTTGTGGCAGCTTCTCCATCATTTTGGACATCCCCATCAGGGTAAGGATTTTTTGCGTGGGGGTATGCACGGCGATGTAGTCCCGCATGCCTTCGATGTAGCGGATGTCGGCATGGTTTACTTTGAAGAAGCGGGTGTCGGACTTGATGAAAATGAAATCCTTATCGGCTGCCGGGTCTGAGCCTGGAGCCTGGGTGGCCATGGCTTCGCGGCTGCGCAAGAGGTCGCGAGCTTTGTTGACCGCTTTGAGAAAACGGTCGAAAATGATGGGTTTGAGCAGGTAGTCCACCGCATTGACTTCGTAGCTGTCGACGGCATACTTGGAATAGGCCGTGGTAAAAACCACCAACGGTTGCCGGGGTAGGGCTTGCAGCAGTTGCAAGCCGGTCAGGTCGGGCATCTGAATGTCCAGAAAAACCAGGTCTACCGGGTGTTCTTGCATCGACTCCAAAGCCTCCAGGGGATTCTGGAAGGTAGCTCTCAGCTTCAGGCCGGGCACCTTGCTGGCAAAGCGCCGCAGCACATCCAGGGCAAGTGGCTCATCGTCGATGGCAATGCAGCTGATGGGGTTCATAGGTCGAGGATCAGTTGGGTATGGTAGCGGCCGTCTTTGACTTCGCGGTGGAGGCGGTGAGCCCCAGTGTAGAGCAGGTCGAGGCGCTGCTGGACATTCTGTAAACCGATCCCACCGGGCTGCCCTTCCGAGGGTTTGAGCTCATGCCAGGTGTTTTCGGTCTCGAAGACCAGGTCTTTTTCCCTGACCACCAGCCGGATGTGGATTTCTGAAGGCTGGACGGTGCTGATGCCGTGCTTGAAGGCATTTTCGATAAAAGGGATAAAGAGCATTGGGGCTATCTGTCGCCCATGAGTCGATCCACTTACAGTAAAATGAATGTGGGTGTTGGGGTGGGTACGCAGCTTTTGCAGGGAAATGTAATTTTCAATGTAATCAATCTCCCGGTCCAGGTCCACAAAAGAGCCGTTGCTCTCATAGAGCATATACCGCATCATCTGCGAAAGTTTGGCGATGCCCTCGGCGGTAGGCTCATCGTTGTGGTTGAGGGCCAGGCCGTAGAGGCTGTTGAGCACATTGAACAGAAAGTGGGGGTTGATCTGGTGCTTGAGCGCCAGCAGCTCGGAGCGCAATTTTTCCTGCTCCAGCTTCACCCGTACCCGCTGGTCCCGAAACCAGGCATAGGTAAAGCCATAAAAATTGGCGACGAGCATGATGAGGGTGCTCATCACCAGGTTAGGTTTGAACCAGGAGAAGAAGCTACCGGCCGGGTCACCGTAGCCGCCGCGCTGGTGTACCGCTTGCATGTAGAGGTAGTCGAGGCCACTTTCCAGCACCACCGCACCGGTCAGGTACAGGCCGTTGAGCAGCACGAAGTAGGACAATTGAGGCTGCCGCTGGTACTTGGGCAAAGCCAGGTGGGCATAGGTGTAAATCAAGGCCGCATTGATCAGGTAGCCATACCCCAGAAAAAAAGCCACCTCCTGCGGGTTGAGCGGCGGCAACTCAAAAATCCCCAGGTCCGGCTCCGGCACCGGACTGAACAATCCATACAGCCCCACCCAGAGCAGCAGATGAAAAAGCACGATGAGCAGGCGGATGGGCATGGGGAGGGGGGGATTGGGAGATTGGGGAATTTGGAGATTTGGGGAATGCTATGTTTTTAACGCGGAGAGCGCAAAGGTGGCGCGGAGGACGCGGAGGGGAGGCGTTTTGGGTTTTGGGTAAAAAACTCCGTGACCTTTGTGGTAAAAACCTGCCCCCCTCAGCCCGCACCTATTTACCCGCCGCGCGAAACTCCCGGGCGGTTTGCGCGATGACCTCCTCAATGGGCGTGTATTGCAGGCCGAGCTGGGTGATTTTGCTGCCATCGTAGCGGAAATCGGTGATGCCACTGCGGGCGGTTTCTACCGTGAGAAAAGGAGCCTGCCCACTGAGGCTGGCCCAGCGTTCAGCCAGCCAGCCGGCAGCCACTACCAGCCAGGCCGGTAGGCCGATCCGGGGCGGGGGTACCTCCAGGGCCTGGGCAATGGTAAAAAACAGCTCCCGGTAGCTCAAGTTTTCGGCGGAGAGAATAAAGCGTTCTCCCTGGCTGAGGTCTGATTCCAGCAGCAAGCGGCAGGCTTTGGCCACGTCGGCCGCGCCGACAAACCCATTGACCCCGGGGTTGTAGGCTTTGAGGCCCTTGGCCACGGTCTTGAACAGGCGCGGGGGACCCGCATCCCAATTGTTGCCCCCACCCAGGATCACGGCCGGGTTGAGCATGCAGGCTTCCAGCCCCTCGGCTACCCCCCGATGCACCTCCATTTCGGCCTGCCGTTTCGATTTGGCGTAGGTCGAGCGGGCCTGCTTGGGGTTCCAAGGGGTTTCTTCGTCAATTATTTTGCCGGCCTTGGCCCGGCCCACCGCTGCGATCGAACTCACCTGTACCAGCCGAGGTACGCCCATCTCCAGGCACGCATCGACCACATTGGCCGTGCCCCGGGCATTGATGTTCATGACCTGGTCGCGGTCTCGCTTGTCAAAACTGACCATGGCCGCAGCGTGAACCACCGCCGAAACCCCCTCGCAGGCCCTTTCCAGCGAAAGGGTGTCCAGCACGTCTCCTTCGATCACTTCGACCAAGCTCGCCCAGGGCAGCTTGCGCCTCGCCGGCTGGCGGACCAGGGCCCGCACCTCATGCTGCCCCGCCAGCAATTCTTCGATTAAATAGCGCCCCAAAAATCCAGTGGCACCGGTAAGTAAAATCATCCTGCCTGTTGAGTTAGAAGGTAAAAATACATGCCGAACCCTCCCCGAACAAGGTACAGACATTCTGGCCAGCATACACCCCCTCGCGGCGGGCGTCCACGGCTATGGGTCAAATCATTCTGCCCCCAGCCATTCTGCCCCCAGTAAATTCCTGGATGCACTGACAGGATGTACTTGGCAAACTTGCCCAATATCCTCCGGACATTTTTTTTCTGCCTGTATTCCTGCGAAATTGCTACCGAAGCTAATGCTATGAAAAATTTCCTTCCCTTCTGGGTAAGCTTGCTGTGGCTGCTGGCTTGCGCCCAGCCCTTCGAGCGGCCCACTGCCGGTCAGTACCCTTATGCGTTTGTGGATATCCACGTGTTGCCTTTGCCCCAGACGGTGGAAGAAACCTCTGGCCTCGCTGAGGTGGGCGGGCTGCTCTGGACCCACAATGACAGCGGGGGCGACCCTTGTGTCTATGGCCTGGATACCGAAACCGGCGAGGTAAAGCGCACCGTCTGCTTCGAAGGGGCCCAAAATCGCGACTGGGAGGACATGAGCGCCGATAAAAATTACCTCTACGTGGCTGACACGGGCAACAATGCCGGCAAGCGCGAAGGAGGGACCATCTACCGGGTTTTGTTGGCCGATTTGCTGGCGGGGGGCGACAGCGCCACCATCCCTGCGGACCGCATCGAGTTCACTTACGGCCACTACCAGCCCACCATTCTGGCCAAAAAGCACAACTACGACTGTGAAGGCCTGGCCGCCCGGGATGGGCAGCTGCACCTATTCTCCAAAAACCGCCTCGATGGGGACACCTACCGCTACCAGCTCCCGGGCGAGCCTGGGCATTATACGATCAGCCCGCTGGACACTTTTGCAAGCCTGGGGCGGGTGACGGGGGCTGATTTTACCCCGGAAGGCGACACGCTGGTGCTGTTGGGCGTGCAGGTATGTGAGGACGTGCGCGCTTATTATCCGTGCGTTTGGCGCTTTTCGGGCTATGCTGGCGATGATTTTTTTGCTGGCAAAGCCGAACGGCTGGAACTCGACCCGCAGACCCAGATGGAAGGCATCTGCTACCGCGCCGGAGGGGATTGGTGGGTGACCACGGAGGAAGGCCGCAGCTTCGATGTGCAGCTCTATTGCCTGCCGGGCCAGGCCTGGGAAAATGATTCTATCATCCCACCCTTATGAGCCAAGCCCCAGAACCTTTGAGTTGGTACGCCGTCCCGGGATTGGGAGTAGATGGGCGTATTTTTGACCGGCTGACAGTTCCCATGGAGCGGCTGGAATGGCTGGAGCCCCTTGACCGCAAGGAGCCCCTCGAAGCCTACGCTTTACGCATGGCAAGCTACCTGCCAGAGGATCGACCGCTGGGCCTGCTGGGGCTTTCTTTTGGGGGAATCCTGGCGCGGGAGCTGGTACCGCTGCGCCCGGTAAAGCGCTTGTTACTCCTTTCGACCTTAGCCGAGCCCGCCGAGAAGCCTTGGTGGCTTCGGCTGTTTCGCTACTTGCCCCTGTACAAGCTATCCCAAAATGAGCTGCGCCTCAAGAGTCTGCCGGTGTGGGCCCCGTGGTTCGGGATCACAGACCCAGCGGAGCAGGCTTTTCTCCTCGATATGTTTGCGGGTTTCAGTGACCATTACCGGGATTGGGCCATGGGTCAATTTGTTCGTTGGGAAGGCCGGGCCATGCCCATCCCCGTGGCGCGCTTGCACGGGAACCAGGACAAGGTATTTCCGCCCCAAGAGGGGCAGCAAGCCGACTGGATCGAAGGCGGGAAACATTTTATGGTTTGGCAAAAAGCGGCCGCCGTTTCCGCTTGGCTCGAACAGCAAATGGCCACGGGAGAAGGGTAGGGGGTTGGGAAGTTAAGAACTTGGATGTAAGTTGGGAGGGAAAAGGTGCCCGGTAGCTTCAGGGCACGACCACGCAAGCTTTACTACACGCTATGGACAATCGCTACGCGCTTTTTTTCTGGTCGATCACCGTTGCCCTGGGGGGCTTTCTTTTTGGCTTTGATACGGCGGTCATCTCGGGGGCCGAGCAGGCCATCCAGCAACAATGGTCGCTGGGGGACTTCCAGCACGGCTTGGCCATCGCCATCGCCCTCTACGGCACGGTGATCGGGGCCTTGTTTGGTGGCGTACCTGCTGACCGCTTTGGGCGAAAGCGCACCCTGTTCTGGATCGGCTTGTTTTATTTGGCTTCTGCCGCCGGCTCCGCCCTGGCTCCTGAAATCTATTCCTTCATGCTATTTCGTTTTCTGGGCGGGCTCGGCGTGGGAGCCTCCTCGGTGGTAGCTCCGATGTACATCTCTGAGATCGCCCCAGCCCACTCCCGGGGACGCCTGGTCGCCCTGTTTCAGTTCAACATTGTCCTGGGCATCCTCATCGCCTACGTCTCCAACTACCTGCTGGCGGGGTTGGGCGGAGAGCAAGCCTGGCGCTACATGCTGGGGGTAGAATGCATCCCTGCTTTGCTCTTTGCCTTGCTGGTGACCCAGGTACCGCGCAGTCCCCGCTGGCTCTTCTTGCAACAACATGATGAAGCGGGGGCCAGGGAAGTATTGGCGCGCATTGATCCGGCCGTGGTAGACGAACGCATGGCCAGTTTTAAGGATTACCTTTCCCAGCATCACCAAAAGCCTTCTTTGCGGCTGTTTTTTAGCCGCGCCTTTCGGTTTCCCATTTTGCTGGCCGTCTTATTGGCCTGTTTCAACCAGCTCTCCGGCATCAATGCCATCATCTACTATGCCCCGCGGATCTTCAAAGTCACCGGCGTTGCCACGGAAAATGCCTTGCTTTCCACCTCTTTCCTGGGGTTGTTCAACCTGGTCTTCACCATGGTCGGGCTCGCCCTGATCGACCGCATGGGACGCCGCTTTTTGCTCTATGTGGGTAGTTTTGGCCTGATCCTCACCCTAGGACTGGTGGGCGCGGCCTTCTACGCGGCCCCGGTCGACCTGAGCGTGATCGAAAACCTTGATGCCTACCTGGCCGGGCTCAGCGAAGCCAAACTGGCGGAGATTCAAGCCACTTTTGGCTACGTGGCCTATTACCTTTGCGCCTACATCGCCTTTTTTGCCCTTTCCCAAGGGGCGGTGATCTGGGTTTTTCTCTCCGAAATTTTCCCCAACGAGGTACGGGGCTATGGCCAATCGCTCGGCTCTTTCACCCACTGGCTCCTCGCTGCCCTCATCGCCAACCTGTTTCCCTTTTTTCTGGGGAAATTCGGGGGAGGCCCCATTTTCTTCTTCTTCGCCTTCATGATGGTGCTGCAACTCCTGTTCGTCTGGCGCATCATGCCCGAAACCAAGGGCAAAACCCTCGAAGAGCTAGGCCTCTCCATGGGTAAGCTGAGGAACAAAACAAGCTGAGCCGGACGAAGCCGCGTCCTTCTCGATCAAAAGCCCCTGGAAAATCCCGGCAGCTGAACCCCTGTGAGGTAGGCTGTTCCCCCTGCGGGGGTTTTTGTGCCTTAATTTTAATGCTCTTTTTCCAACCATTCGTCGCCTTCAGCGGGACTTACTTTCTTTGGCGGCAAAGAAAGTAGGCAAAGAAACCGCCGGAATTCTAGGCCAGCGCAAAAGCCGCCCCAACCACCCCTCCGGAGGCGGGCAGGCGAATTCCGGGGCCAACGCCGCCCAAGCACTCGTAGCCTTCGGCTTTCTTTGCTGGGAAAAATTTGATTTTTCTTGCCTCACAAATCAAAATGTCCCTATAACTAAATTTGCCTCAGCCATTTCCTACCAGGGGGAACAGCCAACCCTGTGAGGAATCCCCCCGGTTATACCCAAAGTTGAGAAAAGCGCCTTCCCCGCCTCTTGCGGGTCCTGGACGGGGTTTCTTGGCCCCCTTCAAGCTGTCCTGGAGGTCTTACGCTGGCAGGGTTCTCACCAGTCTTGGTGTTCGTAGCCCTCCCCGCGTAGCAAATGCCTAGCTAGCCGAGCGGCTTTAGCCCCCGGCCTCCGAGCAGCCCTGACAGCGCAGCAAACGACAAGCTAGCCGGGCGGCTTTAGCCCCCGGCCTTTGTTTGGAATGCTGTTAACGCTGTCAGGGCAAAAGCACTACCATTGAGGAGCCCTGACAGCGTGGAGAGAAAAGCTAGCCGGGCGGCTTTAGCCCCCGGCCCCCGAGCAGCCCGGCCCGCGTAGCAAATGCCAAGCTAGCCGGGCGGCTTTAGCCCCCGCCTCCCGAGCAGCCCTCCCCGCGTGGGGAGGCTGGAGCAGTTGTGTATAAGGCTCAGCTGTGAGGAGCCCCTGTAGTGAGCCTGTCGAACTTTGTCGAAGCCATGTCGAAGCCTTGTCAAAGCTTACGTAAGCTAAAAAATTGGTTGCCAGGAAGTTACCTGTAGCTTGCTTACGCTAAGCGCCAGCAAAGTGAATTTTTTTCTTAAAATCTTCCCCCGAGCCCTTGCATTTTAAGAGCAAAGCTATTAATCTTGCATTAAGATAGTAATGCTATTAAAGACAAAAGAGCAACACACAGTATTATGAACACTATCAACCGAACTGAAATGGAACTTATTGGGTTTTTGCTGCTGCTGGTGTTTTTAGTAGCTCTCTAAGAGCTGCTGGTAGCTGCGGAGAAACCCTGGCGAGTTAGGATGGTTTCAACTTAAGCGGAGCTCCCGTGCCTGTCTCAGGTAACGGGAGCATTTTTTTGGGGGTCAAATGAGGGAAGGGGCCAGAGAAACGTCAATTTGCCGGGTACAGAAAACTCGCAAGAAGGGCGCAGCAGGCCTACTCCACGTAGCGCGGCTGGCCCGTGGACTGAGCCTGGATGCGGGCGATTTGGCGGCGGAAGACGCGGTCGATCAGCCCGGGGAATAAGCGCTGGGCCAGGGCCAAGGCCTTGCCCGCCAGCGAAAGGGTTCGCAGCGGCCGCCGCCGGATCAGTTGGTCACAGAGGATGCGGGCGACGGTCTCGGAGCTTTGTTTGCGGATGCCTGGCCGGTTTTCCAGGTAAATACGCCGCCCGTCGGCGTCCATGATGACCTTGTCGGGGTCGTTTTCAGTAAAGCCTACATAAGCGAGCCCCACAAAGACCCCTGACTCCCGCATTTCCAGGCGGAGCGACTCGCTAAAAGGCCGCAACGCCTGCTTGGAGGCGCAGTAGACCGAGTTGAAAGGCAAGCCATGGAAAGAAGCGATGCTGGAAATGAACAGCACCCCGCCCCGACTCGCCTGCAAAGCCGCCAAAGCGGCTTTGGTGGGAAAAATACTGCCCAGCACATTTACCTGAATCACCTGCTGCATCACCTCGGGGGTCATGGAGGCCACGCTGCCGCGGGTAGCTACCCCGGCATTGTTGATCAAGTAATCGAGCCGCCCAAATTGGTCGAGCGTGGCCGCGACCATGGCCTCGGCCTGCCCGTAGTCACTCACATCTCCCTGGACCTGCCCCACCTCTCCCAGGGACGCCAATTCGCTGGCGGTGCGGGCGAGCTTCTCCGGGTTGCGGCCGTTGAGCATCACCTTGGCCCCCCGCCCGAGCAATTCTCTGGCCAAGGCTTTCCCGATCCCCATGCTCGATCCCGTCACCAGCACTACTTTTTCGTTGAAATCCATACGCTAAATTGCATTTTGTGGCTCCACTACCTGGGTAGGAGCGCTCGAAATGAAGGTACCCCCGCTTTTTCTCTACACATACCCGTTAGCCTTGAACCAGGCCATGGCCTCCTTGACGGCTACCGGGAGCGGCGTTTGAGGTAGGGCCAGTTCTTCCTGGGCTTTGGCGGGAGAAAAATAATGCCCGTCACAGGCCACCCGCGCCATGGCATAGCTCACTTTTGGGGGACTTTTGGTTAGGGTACTGAGGCCCGACCCCAATGCGCCGGCCGCTTTGACGGCAAAGGCGGGCATGGTAAGGCGAGGGGCAGGCACCCCGAGGGTGTGGGCGATGAGGGTCATCGCTTCCCGGTAGTCGAGGTTTTGTCCCCCCATAATGTAACACTCCCCCAGTCGGCCCATGTGCAGGGCGTTGGCCGTGCCGATGGCCACATCTTTGACCGCAGCCCAGTTTTTGCCGCCCGGAGAAAAGGCCGGTACCTGCCGCTGATAAACCGCCAGCAACATGGCCCCGCTGCTGGGCTTGCTGTCGTAGGGACCGATCATGAACGTCGGATTGACCACCACGGCCGGTAAGCCTTTTTCTTTTATTGCCTCCAGCACCAGCGCCTGAGCGGCGGTCTTGGAGTCGATGTAATCCAGGCCGTAAGGACTGCGGAGGTTGAGCCGGGTTTCGGTGCCGGGGGCTTCCTTGCTGCCGTAAAGAAAGGAAGCCGCACTACCCACGTGGACCAGCCGCCGGACGCCCGTTTTGAGGGCCGCCGCTATCACCTGCCGGGTTCCTTCCAGGTTGATGCTCCAGTATTTTGGGCCCCGGCTGGGCCAGACATCGGTGAGGGCCGCTACGTGAATCACGCTTTGGCAGCCTTGCATGGCCTGCTGCACGTCTACCGCTTCGCGAACGTCTCCGTAGGCACGCTCCACGGGCAAGCCTTCCAGGGTGTCCACCGGGCGATTGGGTTGGAGAAATACCCGCACCTCATGTTGGCGCGCCAGCAACTCACGCACCAAGTTGCTGCCCAGCAAGCCATCGGCACCAGTAACCAGGATTTTTTCAGGAGAAAGGGACATGGGGAAAAATAGTTGTCCAGATGAATTGAGGGCTTGAAATAACGGACTCTCAGACAAAGAACCAAGCCGTCAATCCCTCTTAGGTGATTCAGTAGTTTTCCCATCAGTAAAGGAGAGAAAATAAGCCGCACCAGCAGGCAGTTATTTTTCGATGAATCAAGGAACAAAACCGAAGAATAGGGCCCTATCTGAGGGATTTATGACGCTAAGGCATCGGAAAAGAGCCAGTGATGGAATAGGTTATTTTTGATCCTTCACTTAGGAAGGACAAAACCAAAACAGCGCACCTGCCGGGGCAAGTGCGCTGTCTATGAGGTCGGTTCCGGTGCTTACAGCTTCGGAATGACCAGCTCCTGGTCGGGGAAGATCACGTTGGGATCTTTGAGGATCCCTTTGTTGGCTTCGAAGATTTCCTTGTACTTCATGGGATCACCATAATAATGCTTGGCGATTTTTGAGAGGGAATCTCCAGATTTTACGGTGTGTTTATGGTAAAACTCGGTCGTCTCTACTTTTATGTCGGCCATCAGGTCAGCGGGTTGGTCACCGCCGATTTCCTTGATTTTGTCCCACATGCGGTTTTTCTGGTACTCGGTCTGGGTCGTGCCGCCGATTTTCAGTTTGCCGTCTTCTTCTTTGACGTAGCCATCTTTGACGCCAAATTCTTCGCCCAGTTTGAGGACGTCCTGGTATTTGTTCTGTAAGCTCATAGGATAGGGTTTGTTGGGTAAATGAAAAGGTAATGAGGAAAGGAGAAGCTAGTGCTTAAAGAACTAAATTCTAACCCATTTAAACTTGCTCTTTTTCCGCAGTACTGCGTCAGA
>CAZIVQ010000046.1:0-1718 GCA_964542415.1 uncultured Bacteroidia bacterium
CCCTCGAGGCCGACCTGGCCCGCCCCCTCTCCGCCGGCCCCCCCTGGCCCCCCCGCCTCCTTTGCGTTTTCGCGACTTTTCTGTACCTTCTGCCCCGGAAGGGTTTCAAGTCATCGATTCTGGTTGGCAAGACGCCCGCCGCTGGCATGCCGAAACCTTCTCTCCTTTTCCTGGCTACCTGCTTTCGTACGCAGTCGCCCGGCATCAGCCTGGTCCCCCGCTGAGGCAGCATCATCGCCTGGAGCTGGCCCAGTTGTTCCAATAGGCTGCCTTGCGGCCCCTTTTTCTCCCAGCTATGATCCAGTTGGCAACCCGGCTCACCCTGACCGAAATCGAGCGCGCCGTCAATGCGGCCCTGGGAGAAGTGCTGTATGAAAATGAAGGGCGTCGCCCTGGCAGCCTTTTCACCCATACCCGGGTGCAGCGCCGCGGGCCGGTACAGCTGAGTGCCGCCGGCTCCGTCATCAGCAGCACCTTGCCTTTACATGTGCGCACCGGCCTCCGCCGTAGCGACCCCAAGCTCAGCGGGCTGTTTCGCGAACTGCCCGTGCTGGACCGTATCACCTTTGAGCTAACCATCTTGTTCGAAACCCGGCTAGGCGTGGATGCCCACTGGCAGCTCCAGCCGGTAACTGCCGCCCGTTTTCGCTGGGACCGCAAACCGGCCATGGGCCTGGGGTTGATGAAACTTTCGATCAACTCCCTCATCGAGCCTACCCTTGAGCGCGAAATGGAAGCGGTTGCCTTCAAGGTCGATGCATACCTGCGCCAAACCATCGACCTGCCGCAATTGGCCACCGATGCCTGGCACTTCCTCGGGCAGCCCCTTTCCCTGGCCGACTCGCCTCCCCTTTGGCTGCACTTCCGGCCCACCGCTTCCGTGGCAGAGATGGGTCCCCTGGAAAGCCAAAAAGGCCGTTTACAGGCCCACTTCAAGCTTCCGGTTTTGCCGGTACTTAGCCTGGGACAGGCACCGACATCCTCCGAGGCTCCCCTCCCCCGTCTCGCACATCTGGCCGAGGGCCCCCTTCCCGAGGTGACCCCTTTGGGGTTGGAACTGGCTTTTGATGCCCTGGCTGCCTGGGCCGAAAGCATGCATTTCGACCTGCCTCACACCCGTTATCAGGCGCGGCTCAGTGGGTGTTCCTTTTATTGGGAGAATGATCAGCTTTGCCTGCGTGGTCGCGTGCGCGTGGGCCACCGGGGAAGTCGCTTCTGGCCCGCGCCTACCGGCATCTGTGTGGTGAAGGGAACTTGGCAGACCGGAGAAACCCAGCTGACCCTGGCTCATTTGAGCCTGGAATGGGAAGAGGCAGGCAGCTTGACTCACTGGCTCCACCGGCGATTTCGCCAGCACTGGCAGCGGCGGCTGGCGCAAGCGATAGAGACCACCACCGAACATTGGCTGGCCTCGGCGCAAAAATACCTGCGCGACCAGCTCACCTTGTTACCCGTCGACGAGACCATGGCCCTTAGAGGCACGGTCAAGGAAATTCGCCCGGTCCGCATTCATGCTGCCCCCCAGGCCCTCATCATTGACCTGGAAGCCGAAGGTAGCCTCTGCTTGGACATCGGCCTGCCGGTGCCCGAGAGCCTCCCTCTGAACGCCACGATGCCTACCCATTCAGATCAAGATCGGTGAGGTTGCCCGGCATATCGGGTTATACCTGTTAAGTTGCCTCCGCGCAGCCCTACGCAAACCTACCAGGTCCCACTCC
>CAZIVQ010000046.1:1818-10779 GCA_964542415.1 uncultured Bacteroidia bacterium
CCTCTTCACTTCTTCACCTCTTCACTTCTTCCCTTCAGATCAACGTCAGTTTGTGGTTCACCTCCAGGGCCATGGCTTCCTGCCGTAGTTCCCGCTTGAGCTTTTTGGTGTATTCGACCAATTCGTCCAGGTAACGGTTCATGTCAGCAGAGGTGGCATAAGAATGCACAATGTAAACCACCTCCCCAACGAGCCCGAGCTTTTCGCTGTGCCAAATTCCGTTGGCTTCCTTACAGGTGGCGCCTTTAAAGCGCTCAGCCATAAAGCTCATGGCCTCATCGACGTAGGGAGCGGTATCTGTGGCCTCATTGCCATTGGTCGTGGTGGGAATAATGATGCCCAGGCTATTGGTTCGTTCGATGCGCTCTACACACTTACGAATGAGGTTTTGCAACTGATCGGGCACGGCCCGTTCTTCGTGCTCTGAGATCTGCAAGATCGGAAAATTCGGCACGAAGGGCAGTTCGTGGTCTATGTCGCTTTGCTTATCATCGAAGAACTCGTCGTGAGGCTGGTTGTGGTTGATGACAGTGATGATGCCCGTCTCTTCGGGGCGAACGCGGCCCTGCACCCGACGATGGAGATGCTCCAGCTTCTTCCTGCCCGAGGCGGAAGGCGGAGACATGATCACCACCAGGCTAGCATGTTCCAGCATCATGGCCACCCCTTCGTCGATGGTGTCGGGCACCTGGATGACGAGGTTGTCGTAGGTGCTCCGCATCTTATCGAGCATGAGGGTGGTGCGGGTGTTGGTGGGTAAATAGGATTCCTCCTGGGGCAGCAGGATGTCGTAGCCTTCGGCATGGTGGTAGACCTGGGTGCCTTTGGGGAGCTGGTGGCCGCCCAGGGCCCGGAAAGGGTTGGGGTATTCGAGGTAGCCGGTGGCTTTGTGCTCCAGCTTGACCAGCTCGGCAGCCAGCAGGGTGCCGAGGGTGGTGGCCCCGGAGTTGCTTTCAGTGCGGAAGATGAGGATGAGCTTGGTGCTGCGGTGCTCATCGCTGATTCTGCGGTTGGCTTGCACCAGGTAGCGGCCGAGAATCCGGGCCAGTTCGATGGCTACTTTGGGTTGCTGCTCGAGGATATCGAGAAAATCTTCACGCTGGAGCACCAGCACATCGACCTCGCTGAGGGCTTCGACATTGGCACTGCGGGGCTCATTCTCCAATATCCCCACCTCTCCGAAAGTATTGCCTGGCATGAGGTAGGCAAAAATATTTTCTTTTTCCTGCCCCATGGTTTTGACCGCCACGATGCCATTGATGATGAGGAAAAGGGCGGTGCTGGGCTGGCCTTGCCAGACGATCACATCGTTGGCAAAAAACTGCCTCATTTTGGCCCGGCGGGCGATTTTCTCCAATTCTGCTTCGGGCAAGACGCCAAAAAGGACAGATTGCCGCAGGGCGTCGATGGTGATGGTGTGGTCCATAGCTGAGGAAGAAAGGATAGGCAAGATAAGCAAAACTGTTCCGGGCAAAAACGGAAGCAAATATTATTTTTGCCCCCCGCGGCTGTCGCGGCTTCTCCTTTCCTTCTTTTTCCTCTCCAACGTTTTTCCTATGAGCCTGGCTTCCCGCTTTTCCTATGTCATCCGGGCCCACGAAGTAGACAGGCACTGGCGCCTCAGCTTGCCGAGCCTGCTCCACCTGATGCACGAGGCTGCCTGGCAAAACACCTTGGCGCTCGACGCCGCCATTCCCCAGCTCCACGCCCGGGGCATTACCTGGGCCATGGTGCGGCTACGGCTGGAAATGACCCATTATCCCCGGCAGCAGGAGGAAATTTGGGTAGAAAGCTGGCCCTCGGGCGGCGACCGGGGCCTGGTCTACCGCGACTACCGTCTCTACGATGCGAACCAGCAGCCCATCGGGCAGGCAACCTCCACCTGGCTGGTGCTCGACCTCGAGACCCGCCGGATGCAGGGCTTGCCCGCCGACCTCGCGGCGCTGATCGAGCCGCCTGCGGGTTTCCCGCCCTTGCCCCGGGCTTCGGGTCGCCTGCGCCCGCCCGCCGAGCCCGCATCGCCCCGCCGCTTTGCCGTGCGCTGGCACGACCTCGACCCCAACGGCCACGTCAACAATGTCCTCTACGCCCAGTGGGCGGCCGAAGCCCTGCCCGAAGCCCTGCTCAACCAGCAACGCCTCCGCCTGCTCGACCTTGTACTGAGGGCCGAATGCACCTACCACGACGTCGTGCTCAGTGCTGCCGGCCCCGCCCCTGAGCCCGGCGCTTTTCTCCACACCATTACCCGTGAAAGCGACCAGAAGCTGCTCGCCCAGGCCCGCAGCGTCTGGGAACCGCGCCCTGACGCTTGATTCTGTCCTTTTGCGCTCCGGCTCCGAACAGCCAAGCGGCTCAGGTCTCCTGCCTGCCGGGCTTCCAGACCCCTTCATCCTGAGCCAAAAAGGGCCGCGCAGGCAGGCGCAGGCTAAAAACCGAGCCTTCTCCAAGGGCCGAGGACACCTCCAGGCTGCCATGATGCAGCTCCACAATGCTCCGACAAACCGCCAGTCCGATTCCGGTACCGGCTTCCTGGTTTTTGCCCACGCGCATGAACATCTGGAAGATCCGCCCCTGGTCTGCTTCCGAGATGCCGCGCCCATTGTCCGCCACCTCCACCAGCCACCCGCCCTGATGGCTCACCGCCCTGATGGTTACTTCCGGCAGCGGCGCATCGTTGTAAGTCAAGCCATTGGTGACCAGGTTTTGAAACAGCCGCACCAACTGCCGGAAATTGCCCCATACTTCGGGGAGCTCCCCGGCGTAATGAATGCGCCCCGGCTTCTCGCTGGTGAGGTAGCCCAGGTTTTGTGCCACCGCCTCCATCACTTCGGTCAGGCTCACCGGTTCCAGGCTCAGCTCCCGACCCAGTTGGGCGTAGGCGAGGATAGATTTCACCAGTTCCACCGCGCCCTTTGCCCCCTCGATCGCCGAAGCCAGCAGATGCTGGTCTTGAGGTTTTGCCGGAGGGTCCATCTGTTCTAGCACCCACAGCATGGCATTCAGGGGAGAAAGCAGGTCATGCGAGGTGACGTGGGCCAGTTGAGAAAGCTCTTGGTTGGATTCTTCGAGTTGGCGTGTGGTGCGGGCGAGGTCCTGGTTCAGCAGCCTTAGTTCCCCGACCATGCTCTGGAAGCGGTCTTTCTGCTTGCGCAACTCCTGGGTGCGGTCGACGATGGTCTGCTCCAGGTGCTGGTAGTCAAAGGCGTGCTGCAAGGAAAGGGCCAGTTGCCCCGCCAGAATTTCCAGCAGCTTCAACTGCTGGAGATGAAAGACATGGGGCAAGTGAAGATGCTCCAGATACACCATGCCCAGGAGCTGCCCCTGATGGCGCAGCGGGAGGCATAGCGCAGATTTGGGGTTGAGGGCCTGGAGGTAGGTATCGTAGCGAAAGGGATCCCCTGCTTCCGAAGCCGACCATTGCAGGGGCACCCGGACCCGGGCTACATAGTGGAGCATGGACAAAGGCAGCAAGGCCTGATCAGAAAGGGGCCTTGCCGGGGCTTCTTCTTCCTGACTGGAGTCAGATTCGATGAACCATTGTTGGTCACGCTGCCGGAGCAACACCCCTCGCTGCGCCCCACTCAGGGAAAGTAGGTGGTCCATGCTTCGCTTTTTGAGGGCCGGGAGGTAGATTTCATCTGCCAGCACCCGGGCCACTTCCAGGACGTGTTCGAGGGAGGTTTCGGCCTTTTCTTGGGGCGGCTGCGGGCTGGCCAGAAGCGGTGGAGGCAAGTGGGGAGAAACGGCTAGTTTGGCTCCTGCTCCCCATTTGGCATAGACCTGTGCCGCCCGGCGGCGGTAATCGGCCGCCAGGCGAGCGCGGCCCTGGTCGGCGAAGTTTTGGCCCGCCAGCTCATAGCCCAAGGCTTCGAGCAGCAATTGCTGCCGCTCCTGGGCGGCATCGATGGCCTGGTCGAAGCGGTTCCGGGCCCGCCCTGCCTGGCCTTTGACCCGCAGCAGCTCGCCCCGGAGCAGCCAGTCGTGAGGGGCATAGTTAACCGGAGCCTTCTTAGCCCAGGCCCTGAGCTTTTTGCTGGCCTGCCTGGCCACTTTGATGCGCCAGCGGCGTTCGGCCTGGTCGGCTTGTCCGGCCAGGCGGAGATGGCCCAAGCCGACCAAGAGCCATCCTATAGGACTCAAGGGAGCCGCATCCCCAAAGACTTGCTTCAACCGTCGCTCATCTGCCAGGTAGGCATTAAGGCCTTGGGGCTGATTTAGCAGATAGGCCAGCAGCAACCGGAAAGTCACCAGCCAGGGAAGCACCCCTTGCCCTAATTCTCCCATCTGGCTTTCCAACTGGCTATCCCCATTCAGGAGCGCCTGAAGGTATACCTGGGCGGGAGGGGGAGAAGCTTCGCGGGGCACGGCACCCGGCTCAGCGGCATACATCAGGGCATAAATAGCGGCCCGAAAAAGGCCTACGATACAGGCTGGGGTTTGCCCAGCTAAGTCTTTTATTTCTTCTGCCCTGGCTTCCAACCTGACCAGTATCTCTGGTAATGGGATGCCCCCCATGAAGCCCATCAGGCAGCGGGTAGTTTCGGCATAGGTCTCAAACTGTCGCTCCCCGCTGCGCCGGCTGACCTCGCGCAGCTGTTTCAGCGCTGGTAAGGCCTCGCGGAAGGGATGGCGCAGGTGGTGGAGAAAATAATGGTGCAAAATCGCTATCCGCCCCCGCAGGCCCTGGTGGTCAAAGCGAGCGCTCAATTCGAGGGCGAGCTTCCCGAAGGCAAATCCCCGCCCAAAGTGGCCCTTGCCCGCTTGAGTGAGGCCGTAGGTAACGCAGGCAGTAGCGCTTTGGGGAGAAAGCCCATGCTTCAGGGTCAGCTCCAGCATAATGTTGGCAAAAACTGGTGCCCAGCGAGGGGCTACTTCATAGAGGGCAGAAGAAACCTGGCCCAACAGTTCCATGAGGGCCTGGGTTTCGCGGTCTGCTGCCCGCAGGCGGGCATGCCGCCGGGAGGGACCCCCCCACAGCAGCCTTGCCCGCACCCACAGCTGCCGCCAGCGGTGACGCCAATGGGTGGGATGGCTCCCGGTCACGATGCTCAAATCGCGCAAGGCAGCTAAGCCCTGGCGGAGCGCTTCCCCTACTTCTCCCTTCGCCACCAGCAATTGCAGGTAGACCCCCAGGGCGTGAAGGCGTATGCTGCCCTCGAGCGGGTGCGCCAATAGCTCCTTTAGCCACCCTTCGGCCTGCTTCAGGTCGCCTTTCCACAAAGCCAACTCTCCTGCCAAGAGGTAGACCTGACGGCTCAGACGGCCTTGTTGGTCCCAGGCATTGGCTGGCAATAAGGCCAAAGCTTCCGCCGCAAAAGACCCTGCACGGCAAAAGGCCGCCTGCTGCCGGGCCATGCGAGCGGCATACAGGTTCAGCCGGCAAAGTCTCAGCCCCTGGTAAAGCCCAGGTACCTGTTGTTTTCCCCGGTTGAGGTGCAGCACCGCGTCAAAGGCCGTGCAGCCCACCGTCTCCGGGCCTAGCCGAAACAGGCGGCTGCCGATCTGCGCGTGCATATCGCCCAGCACCGCCTCCGGAATGCGGCGGTAGACCAATTTCTGCACCGCCGGATGCACAAAGCGGTAGCCCTCGGGCTCCGGCAACAACCAGCCAGCCTGCGCCAACTGCTGCAGCGCCTCTGGCAACAGCGTGACCGGCTGCCGCCACAGTTCTCTGAGTAAGCGCTGGCTTATCGGTTGCCCCAGGCAAGCCGCTTGGTTCAACAGCTGCTGGCTGGCTGGGGCCAGCTGCTCCCAGGCTTGATCCAGCCACCTGAGCGGTTCCTGCCCGAGGGTAGTCAGCAGCGCTTCTCGGGGGGCCCAGGTCCAGGCCTGGCTTTGGGCATCTACCCAAAGTTGCCCTTGTCGATGCAAGGCTTGCAAGGCCGCTTGGGCATGCAGGGGCATGCCGTGGGTGTAGGCAAAGAGGGTCTGAGAGAAGGCTTGCAAACTGGCTTCGTCCCGCTGCAAGGTAGCGGCCAGCCAGGTTCGCAAGGTCGATTCGGTCCAGGGTTTGAGGGTAAGGGTCTCTGTTCTCCCCTGCAAACAACCCGGCAATACCGGATCTGGGTCCTGGGCAGACGCCTCGATAACCCCTACAAACAAGGCGGGTAACTGAGGCCAGCAAGAGACCAGGCGCGCCAAAATTTCCTCAGATGCGGGGTCTAATTGCGATAACTCATCAATGATGACCACCAGCGGATGCCGGATATGAGCCATGGTCCTCATCATGGTGACCAGCGCATGCTCGATCCGGTGTTTTCTCTCTGAAACAGGCAAGTCTCCCACCGGCGCCACAAAAGCTCCGGGGAGCAGGGTTTCCAGCTCTGGAATCAGGGGCAGCAGGATGCCGCCCTCAGCCCGCAAGGCATGGCGGAGTTTGTGTTGCCACCAGTCCCACTCCGTCTCGGGACGGGCTAGCAAGAAGCGGATGAATTTACGCATCACCTGGACCCAAGCATAGTAGGGAGGAGAGGCTTCGGAGGGCAAGGTATGGACGTGTAAAAAATACCCCCCCGCTAGCTGGACTGGCTCGTAAAGCGACCCGAGCAAGTGGGTCTTGCCCACCCCCAAGGCTCCTTGAAGGACCAGCAACTTGCCGTGCCCCTGCTGGGCCTGCTGCCAGGCCCGCAGCAACCGGGCTTGCTCGTCTTCCCGGCCAATGATTTTTTCGGGAAAGCGGAGGAGGCCGCTTACCGGCGCCTGTGCCAACTCAAACGGCGCGATGTAATGATGTTGTCGCCAGGTATGTAGACAATGCTCGAGGTCGTGGATAAGGGCCCGCGCGTGCTGGTAGCGGTTTTCGGGGGCTTTTTCGAGCAACCGGAGCACCACTTTCGAGAGGGCTGGGGGGATTTCTGGTTGCACTTGGTGCAAGGCCAAGGGTGGCTGGGTGTGCTGGCGGTGGCCCAACATGTGGGGGTCTCCTGCTTCGAAGGGAGGTTGGCTGGTGAAGAGAAAGTATAGCAGGCATCCCAGGCTGTAGAGGTCGCTACGATGGTCAAGGGAGGGCTTGCCCGATGGGAACTCGGGAGGCGAAAACGCCTCGGTGGGTAGCGACCCATCGGGCGGCAAAGGAGCGGTCCCGGACAGGGGAAAGACGGGTTGGATGTCGAGTAGGCTTAGGGCCCGGGTATGGGGCTGGATCACTACGTGACGGGGGGCAAATCTCCTGCAAGCCAGCTGCCGACGGTGAAAGCGGTCCAGCAACTTTGCCAATTCCAGGCCCATCTCCAGGCGCACCTCCAGGTCTGGAAACGCTCGAATCAGCCAGGATTGCAAGTCAATCCCTGCGTCCTGCATGAGCAAAAAAACCTGGTCTCTATCGCCTCCTCTAAGCCCCAGGTAAGGAGGCAGCCCTGGCAAAGCCTGGGGGGCAATTTCTTCTATCAACCACCGCCAATGAGCCGCTATGGCGGGGGCTTGGGTATGCTTTACGACCACTCCCATGCCGTCGGCCAGGCGCTGGCTACGGTACACCTGGGTACGCCAGCCCTCATGGATCAGGGTGAAAGGGGATAAATCGGCGAAGGGGCGCATGAGAAATAGTAAAAGGTTGCGGCGGACAGGCAAAACCGCTTTTTGTTCTCCTGGTTCTTTCCGCTGAGCAGGGCAAGAAGATAAAGGTCATATGGCACAAAATCAATGCGTTGGCCATTCATTGCCCCAGGCCGATAAACATGCCGTCTTGCCAATAGCCTGCTTTAAACACATCGCCTTGCCCGTTGTAGAGCACCACCCGCTCGGGCCGACCGCGCCAGATGCCCTGGTACTCGTCGCGAAAGCGGCTCACAAAACGCCCGGCACCATTGAGGGTATCGGCTTGCCAGTATCCTTCAAAATAGCCCCCGCTGGGCCAACTCAGCTTGCCTTCGCCCTGCCGCAGGTCTGCTTTCCAGGCCCCTTCATAGCGTCGGCCATCGGGCCAGCGTTGAATCCCCTGGCCTTCGCGCTTTCCCTTGACAAAGCTCCCGGCATAGCGCAGGCTATCAGCGGTGGTCATTTCCCCCTGACCATGAAATTCTCCCTGCTGCCAGCCTCCCTGATAACGTTGGCCATCGGCCCGGACCATCAAGCCTTTTCCCCCAGGCTGCCCTCGCTGCCATTCTCCCCGGTAAAAAGTCCCATCGGTGTCCTCCCAACGGCCATAACCATGGCGCTGATCAGCTCGCCAAGCCCCGGCATAGACCGCCCTATCGTGGTAAACCTGGGTGCCCTGGCCCTCGCGCAAACCGCGGTACCAGCTGCCGGTATAGCGCGCCGAGTCGGGACTCAGGTAAGTCCCTTTTCCGTGCGGCTGGCCTTGCTGCCATTGGCCCTCATAGACGCCGCCATCGGCGTAGATGGCCCGGCCCTCCCCTTCCGGCAGCAGCTTTTTCAATTCGCCCTCGTAGTCCAGTCGGCGGCCGTCCATGCCTTCCCAGCCTTTCAGCCGTCCCTCAGGCAACTGCCGCAGCAGCGAATCGGCCTGGGCAGCGTAGGAGCCTTGGGGATAGCGCTGCAAAAAACGTTGGTAAGCGGTCACGCTGGGATCGGCTTGGACCGCCGCCCAGGCTTCGCCTTCGCGGGAATGCTGCCACCACTGCGGCGCTTGCCAGCCGAGCCAGCTCAGCAAGATAGCCCCGGCCAGCCCTCCGACCCCCCAAGCGACCACGCGCAGGGCCCGCTGCCGCCGCAAGCGCCGCCGCAGGTCCAAAAAAGCCTGTCGCGGCACGAAGCGCCCTTCCAGGCCAGCCACTGCGGCGCGGCCCGGCGCGTTTTGCCGCAACAAGCCGCTCAGGCTGTCGAGGTCGGCCTCGCGCCGCTGCCGGGCCGCTTGGGCGGCGGCAGAATCCGGCGCGAGAGGCCCTTCGGGTCGTTCTCCGGCCTGCAATTGCCCCTTAGCGGCCTGGTAGGCAGCCTTGAAAGGCGGATAATCATCCGCCCAGATTTCCGTCATCAGCATTTTCAGCGCTTCCCGCCAGG
>CAZIVQ010000047.1:0-10690 GCA_964542415.1 uncultured Bacteroidia bacterium
CTCAACCCGCGGGTGATCTACGCCAGCCTGTGGCGCATCCGCCGCACCCCCTACAGCCTGGAAAGTGGTGGTGAAGGATCGGGCCTGTGGAAAAGCACCGATGGCGGCGATGGCTGGACCGAGCTGACCGGGCAGGAGAATGGCTTGCCCAAAGGCCCCCTCGGCATCATCGGGGTGACGGTTTCGCCTGCGCAGCGCGACCGCGTGTGGGCCATCGTAGAAGCACCCGAAGGTGGGGTCTTCCGCTCGGATGACGGAGGCGAAAGCTGGCGCAAAACCAACGACGACCGCGCCTTGCGGCAGCGAGCCTGGTACTACACCCGCATCTACGCCGATCCCCAGGACCCAGACGGCGTCTACGTGGTCAACGTGAGCTACCATCATTCGACCGATGGCGGCAACACCTTCTCCCCCCACCGGGCCCCTCACGGCGATCACCACGACCTGTGGATCGCGCCGGAAGACCCCGAGCGCATGGTCATCGGTGACGATGGGGGCGCACAGGTCAGTGCCAACGGGGGCGAAACCTGGACCACTTATCACAACCAGCCCACGGCGCAGTTTTACCGGCTGACCACCGACAACCATTTTCCCTTCCGCATCTATGCCGCCCAGCAGGACAATTCAACCATTCGTATCCTGCACCGCACCGGCGACTATGCCATCGAAGAGCAGCACTGGGAAGCCACCGCCGGAGGCGAAAGTGCCCACATCGCGGTCGATCCTGAGAACGATGACATCGTCTATGGCGGGAGCTACGGCGGCTTTCTGACCCGGGTCAATCACCGCACCGACGAGCAACGCGCCATCAACGTCTGGCCCGACAACCCCATGGGCTACGGAGCCGAGGGGATGAAATACCGCTTCCAATGGAACTTTCCCATTTTTACCTCCCCCCACGACCCTGACAAGCTCTACGCTGCCTCCAACCACCTTCACCTCACCACCGATGAAGGCCAGAGCTGGCAGCTCATTTCTCCCGACCTCACCCGCAACGACAGCTCAAAACTGGGCCCTTCCGGGGGACCGATCACCAAGGACAATACGGGGGTAGAATACTACGGCACCATTTTCGCTGGCCTGGAATCCCCCCACGAGGCTGGCGTGCTCTGGACGGGTTCAGACGATGGGTTGGTACACCTGAGCCAGGATGGAGGGGAGAATTGGGAGAATGTGACGCCTAAGTCCCTGCCTGAGTGGAGCATGATCAACAGCCTGGAAGCGCACCCCACCGAGCCGGGCGGCCTCTACCTGGCGGCCACCCGCTACAAACTGGGCGATTACCAGCCGATTCTCTTCCGTACCCTCGATTACGGCCAAACCTGGACCCGCATCGACGAGGGTATCGCGCCGGAGCATTTTACGCGGGTGCTGCGCGCCGATCCAGAGCGGGCGGGCCTGCTCTATGCCGGGACAGAAAGTGGCATGTATGTTTCCTTCGACGACGGGGCGAGCTGGCAGCCCCTTCAACTCAATTTACCGGTGGTTCCCATCACCGACCTGACCATCAAGGCGGGCAAATTGGTGGTGGCTACCCAAGGCCGTAGCCTCTGGATCCTGGACGACCTGGGCCCCTTACGGCAAGAGGCGGACCTGGCCGCCAACCGCCTGCATCTTTTTATGCCGCAGGATGCGTACCGCATGGGCGGTGGCAACCGGCCTGACCGGCTCAAGGAGGGAGAGAATCACCCGGCCGGGGCCATGGTCTACAATTACCTGGCGGAAGCTCCCAACGATAGCACGGAATTAAAACTGGTATTCTTGGAGGAGAATGGGGAGGAGATTATCACCTTCTCCAACCAAAACAAGGAGCATGCCGAGTATTTCGAGGAATGGGAAGCGGGCATCAATCGCTTTGTGTGGAACCTGCGCTATCCGGAGGCCAAGGACTTTCCGGGGATGATTTTGTGGTGGGGCCAAATGGACGGCCCCAAAGCGGTGCCTGGCACCTACCAAGTGCGCATGGTGGTCGGGGAAGATTCGGTGACGCAGCCTTTCCAGGTGCTCAAAGACCCCCGCATTGAAGCGAGCCAAGCTGACTTGCAAGCGCAATTTGACCTGCTGATGGGGATCCGAAACAAGCTCACGGAGACCCACGAAGCCCTCATCGGCATTCGCGAAGTACGGGAGCAGCTAAACGGCCTCAAGACCCGGGCTGGCAAAGATGCGCCGGAACTAAAAGCGGAAATCACGACCCTGGACTCGCTGATGACTGCGGTGGAGACCCAGCTTTACCAGACCCAAAACCGATCGAACCAAGACCCGCTTAATTATCCCATCAAACTCAACAACAAGCTGGCTCACCTTGCCGCTTTGGTGGGAATGGGCGATGCGGCTCCTACCGCTCAGGACCGGGCCTTTTTTGAGGAGGTGACGGAGGCGATTGATGTCCAGCTTGCCCGGTGGCAGACCCTTCGCCAAGACAGCATCCCTCGCTTGAACCAGATGGTCCAAGCGCAAAGGATTGATGCCATCATTCCGCCTGCGGATAAGGCCAAACCCTGATGTAAGATGAGGGGAAAAGTTGCAAGTAATTTGCGATCATAAGTATTTTCACCTATGTGAAACACTTTCTTATAAGCTTCCATTCGTTTTTCTTCCCGCCCTGGCATCCGCCTGGGCGGGTTAGTTTTTGCTATGCGATTGGCCTGGCAATCTGGCTTGAGGCCTATATTTTAGCCCCAAGATAACTCCCTGACATGAAAACCGTCACCCGCATCATCCATATTGGCTTCCCCGGAGGATTTTGGGGTAAAGGTCAGGAAGGTAAATTGATCCAGGAGATTGACCCAGGATTACCTACGAGCCAATACCTCACCTACCCACCTCTCGCTGGCTGGACCATCCCTACTTGGGTAAAGCGGGGGCTGTTGCTCTTGCAAGCCCACATTTGGCTGGTCCTGGACATGCAAAGCGCCTGGTGGGTTCCCTTGCTACGAGGGCTCCTCGGCAAAAAAGTGGTGCTCTACGTAGACCGGCCGCTTGCTGGCCTCCGTCCGGGATGGCTCGCTCGCTGGCGCACGTGGAAAGAAGTCCGCATCCTGCGGGCGGCCTCTCAGGTCATCGCTGCGCATGAGGCCATTAGCGAGGCCTTGAAGCGCCGTTACGATATCCAAAGTGCGGTGGCTTGCTGGAGAGAACAGCCGTCCGAAGCGGCTATGCCAGCTCCGGCCCAGGCTAAGCCCAAAAGCGCTTATGCCCTTGGCATGGCCGAAGTAGTCCGCGATCAGCAATTGGAGGTGGTGCTTCAGGCATTTGCCCAATACCCCCGCTACCGCCTCGTTCTTGCAGGTAATTGGGAGAAAAGCCTTTATGGCCGACGCCTGAAGGCACATTACCAAGCCTATCCCAACATTCAGCTGCTGCCCCCGCCTCAAGACCTGACCGCTTGGCAACAGCTCAAGCAAAACGCCCTCTTTTTCCTTCAGATCCACACCCAAAATCGCCAGCAACTGCGGGCCCTGATCGATGCGATGCAGCTGGGGTTACCTGTGGTAAGCATCGACACCCCCTTCAACCGGGAGCTCACTTACCATCAGGCCATCTATTTCCAGCATCCGGGAGAATTTATTTCCCAGCTTGAAGCCCACAACCGCCTCCGGCTGGACATGATCGGGAAAAACCTGGCCAAACAAGTCCAAACCCGTCAGCCCCAGCAAGGCTTGGGTGAGCTGTGCCGGTTTACCTTCTCCCAACTCCAACCGCAAGCCCATACCACGCTTGTGCCTGGGTTAGAAGACTTGGCGTCCTGGCTTGTCAACTCAATAAATCAGCCAGATCAGCGTCGCAAACCAGCCCAGCAAGGTTAGCTGCAAGAACAAATCTCGCCACAACAACCGGGTAGGGTTGCCGCTGCGGCCCTCCACGAAGGTGATTTGGAGGTAGCGCAGGATACCCATGATCACAAAGCCCACGGTGAGGTAGAGGTTGCGGGTGCCAAATTGGGCGATGATCTCGGGGGAGGTGGTGTAGGATATATAGGCTACCACCAGCACAGAGGCCATGAGGATCATGGCCCCGTTGATAAAAGCCAGGTTGTACCCGTCGATGGCCCGGCGTACTTTGCGGCCGTCTGCAGCCAGGCTTACGTCATCGCGGCGTTTTGCCAAGGCTAAGAAAAGGGCCAGCAGAAACGTCATCAGCACGATCCACATCGAGAGGGGGATGTCCTCGGTGACGACCGTGGCCCCTACTGCGATGCGCAGCACAAAGCCGCCCGCAATGATGAACACATCGAGGATAGGCACATGCTTTAAGCCCAGAGAATAGCAACACATCAGCAGGACATAGGCCGTGGACAAGTAGAGGGCTTGCTGGTCGAGCCAGGCAAACAGCAACATGCCGATGGTGGCCATGAAGCCCATCAACAGGAAAGCCTGGTAGACTGGCACCCGCCCGGCGGCCAGGGGTCGGTCTTGCTTGAGCGGGTGTTCCCGGTCCTCTTTTCGGTCCTGGTAATCATTGAGAATGTAGATGGCGCTGGCCAGGCAGCTAAACCCTACCCAACCCAGCAGGGTGTCTATCCAGACTGCGGCCTCGTGCAAGCGCAAGGCAAAGAAGGCTGGCAAAAACAGGAAGAGGTTTTTGACATATTGGCTGGGCCGGAGAAGCAGGAGCAAGTCTCGCATAGAAACACAGAAAAAACGGGCCGACTAGCTGCAAAAAGCAAAAATCTGTGTATTTTCTTGGCATTTGCTGCTTATCTCTTTTCCCCAATACCTTCCCGTGCCTATACCTGCCGATTCTGTTTACCTCCAGCGCCTGAGCCGCGATGACCGCTCGGCCTTGCAGCTGCTTTTCGAGCGGCATTATCCGGCCGTTTTCCAGTATCTCCAAACCCATAGCGAGGGGCAGGCTACCACTGAAGCGCGAGCCCAGCGGGTGTTTTTGACCCTTTGGGAAAAAAGGAAGGAGCTTTACCGGGTCGAATCGCTGGAGGCTTGGTTGCTCTCCCTGGCCCGGCACCTGGGCGATGACCCTGCTACGGCCGGGCGCGGCGCTTCTCCGCAGCGCTTGCCGGGCCTCAGCCCCCAAGTCCGCGAATGGCTGCAGCAGCACCAGCAGGCGGGCCAATCGCTGGCATCCCTTGCCGCAGAAGCTAACCTGAGCGAAAGCGTCCTGGCCGTCGAACTCACCCAGGGGGTTATGGCCTTGCGGGGGCTATCCGGCGAACCTGATCGCTGGGACGTGCTCATCCTCAAGTACCTCCTGGACGACATCAATCCGCAGGAGGACCATGCGCTGCGGCATTGGGTGGATGAATCCGAAGCCCATGAAGCGCGTTTCGAAGCGGCCTACGAAGCTTGGGAGCGCTTGGCCGATACCCTGGGCTGGCAGCAGGCCGACGTGGCTGGGGCCTGGCGCGCCCTCGAAGGGCAACTTCCCCCTCTTCCGGCTGAAAAAAAACGCCCCTGGCGGCCCGTGGTGCTGCTAGGATCCAGCCTGGTGCTGCTTGCGGTCCTGTGGACCTTTTGGCCCGCCAATCCGGCCCCCATTTCTCTAGAGGCAGGATCTGTTTTTACCGATGAATCTGGTACCCTTCACCTGCCCCCTGGCAGTCAGGCGGAGCTTTTTCCTGGCACCGAAAAAGTAGTGACCCTACAGCAGGGTAGCCTCCGGCTGACCGCTTCGGCCAAAACGCCTTGGCAGTTGGAGGTGGGAAAGCTGCGGGTAACCATGCAAACGGGCTCCCTCCGCCTGTCGCGGGACTCCCTTCAGGTCTGGGTAACCCAAGGAACTGCTTGGGTAGATTGGCAAGCGGAGCGTTTGCAGCTCGCCCCCGGCCACCATGCCTGGGTAGAAGACGGCCACCTCATGCGCCGCTTGGTACACCCCTGAATGAGGGAAAACCGTGCCCTAAGTTGTAAGATTAATTAACTTCCTGCCTGCTCCCTCCTCATGGGCTGCCTCAGGTTTCGTTTCCCTTCTTTAATCCCTATTTAACATGAATCATTCCTCTCGATGGTCTTTTCCCTTGCTCGCCCTGGGAAGTAGCCTCCTGTGCCTGCTCGGTGCCCAATGGTGGGGCCAATCGCTATCTCTGGAGCAAACCCGCGCCTATCAAGAGGAAAAAACCGGCCCCGGCCATCCGGGCTGGGTGGAGCAATGGAAAACCATGAAAGGCGAGGTGCCCCGCGACATCGTGCAGCGGATTCGGCAGCAGCGGCCTTTTACCAAAAGTGGCAATACCCACCTGATCAACGTGCAGGCCCTGGGACCTGATAACTTTGGCGGGCGCACGCGGGCGCTCATTTTCGACAGCGCCGACCCGCTGCACCTGATTGCGGGCGGCATTTCTGGCGGCATCTGGCATTCTTACAACCAGGGCCAGAGTTGGAGCCTGGTCGATGACCAGGCCCCTACGCTGTCGGTGACTTCGCTTTCTCAGGACCCTTTCAACCCCGATGTGATCTATTACAGTACCGGCGAAGCCGCAGGCAACTCGGCGGGCATTCCGGGAGATGGGATTTACAAGAGTACCGATGGAGGCTTGACCTTTTCGCCCCTGCCCAGCTCGCAGCAGGCGGCCTTCGAGTCGACCTGGTTTGTGCAAGCCTCCCGCACTACGCCAGGCTTTGTGTACGTAGGCACTGATTCCTATGGGCTCTACATTTCCCTGGATGGAGGTAATACCTTCGTGCCGCTTTTTACCGACGGGACCAACGAGCTGAACGACATGGCGCAGCTGCCCAATGGGGACATCCTGATTTCGATCGGCTATACCGGCATCTATAAAGCCAATGCCCAGGACCCTTTTTCCTACAACCGCGTCACCCAGGGCCTACCTGCCAATCCTAAGGGGCGCATTGCCCTGGCCCACAGTGAGTCGTCCCCCAATGTGATCTACGCAGCTATCGAAAATGATACGGGGGAGCGCTTCGGGGAGCTGCAAGGGGTGTGGAAGTCGGTGGATGGGGGCGATAGCTGGACGGAAATGGCCAACCCCAACGATGTGCCCGGCAGCAATTTTTATTTCCCTTGGTACGCCCTGATGCTGGAGGTGAAGCCCGATGATCCGAACTTCGTGCTGATCGGCTGTGTGAACCTGTTCTATTCGCAAAATGGCGGCGCAGGCTGGCAAGAAGCCCCTAATTCACATCCCGACTACCATATCACGGCTTTTGATCCCAATGACGCCAACCGGATGTTTGTGGCCAATGACAACGGCATTCATTTCTACGATACCCGCTTCATCCAGAATGGGGCCATCGACCTGAACATGGGCTACAATGTCACTCAGTTTTACGCTGGTAATTTTTTCCCTACTGGTCTCTCTATCATCGGTGGGACGCAAGACAACGGCACCCACCGCAGCCTGAACGGGGCCACGGTTTCCACCCAGGTGTTTGGCGGGGACGGAGGCTACGCCCACGTGCATCAGCAGCAGCCTAACATTTCGTACGTTTCCTGGCAGCAAGGGCGCATCCTGCGCACCTCCAACAGCCAGTCGGGCAATCCTTCCTATTCCTATGCCCTCAACCTGGACGATTCGACCGATTATTCTGCCTGGTTCATCAATCCCTACGAGCTCAATCCGCTGAACGGAGACCAGCTCTTTTCGGTGACGCGGCAAGGACTGCTGCGCAGCAATGACCGGGGCGATACCTGGACGCCCCTGATCAGCGGGCTGCCGACCAACCTTTCGCCCTACGCCATCGGCATCACGGAGGAGATGAACCCGACAGTGTATGTGGGAGGGAATGCCTCTACTTTTTTCCGCGTCGATAGTGCGGGCACCGCTAATTTGGGGCAAGCCGTCAATTTGCGCCTGAGCGTGCCGACAAGGGTGAATACGGGCTTCATTTCCTGCATCACACCCCACCCAGACGAAGAAGGCACGCTCTACGTCAGCTATTCCAACTACAGTCCGCAGCCGCGGGTGTGGAAGGTGCGTAACGCGCATACGGCCCAGCCGCTCTGGCAACCGATCAGCGGGGACTTGCCCTCGGAGCTGCCGGTAAACTGGATCGAGGTGAGCCGCAGCGAACCAGACGACTACCTCATTGCCGGGACGGACTTCGGGCTGTACACCAGCCGGGACGGGGGGCAGAGCTGGGTACGGGAGACGGACCTGCCCAATGTGCCGGTCTTTCAGGCGCGGCTGCGTCCCTCGGACGAGCGGCTGTTTGTGTTTACCCACGGACGGGGGGTGTGGACAGCGGAGCTGTTTGGCATCCCAGCCTCGCAGGAGGTATCCCAGCCTGCGGTGCCGCAGCTTAGCCTCGGCCCCAACCCGAGCCGCGACTGGCTGCGGGTGTGGTGGGAAGCAGATGCTCCTCGGGAGGCACGGTATCGTTTGCTGGATATCCAAGGGCGCACCTTGCGCCAGGGCATGTGGCAGGGCCAGGAACTGCAAATCGACCTGAGTGGGCTGCCCGCCGGGCACTTGCTGCTGCAGGTGGAGACGGAAGGGGGGCAGGTGACGCGGCGGTTGGTGAAAGGGCTTTGATCCGGTCAAATCACCAAATCCAGGGGAAGGTCAGCGATGTCTTTGAGTCGCTGGCCTTCTACCATAATGCGCAGGAGGTGGGCGGCTTCGTCGTTGCCATAATCCTCGGCGCTGCTTATCAGCTCCGGTAGTGCGATGTGGTACACACAATCCAAGTCTCCGGTGCCTAAAGCCAAAGAGGAAATACGGCTGGGGGTAGGTTCGGCCGTAATGACCACAATGTGAGGGGCTCGGCCTTTTCGGTTACGCAGAAAGCTGAGGGCTTCGGACCTGGCGTTTTGGGCGCGATCACTGCGAATGGTCAATTTGCAGGAAATGCTGGCATGGAGGATGGGAAGGGCATTCACTTTCTCTCTGAGCCCCGCATGCATCGCTACCCTTTCATCTACGATGAACTGGGCGGCGTTCAGGGCTTCATCTGGTTCAGGGTGCCGCAAGATTACAACATCTGGAGAAATGGCATACCCGGTGCCCAGGGCAGAAGCCAAGGTTTCATTGGCTTTGGCCAAAAGGTCCAACTCTAGCAGGTGGGCATACTGCTGGTACTGCGCTATGACGACCCCTCGGCGAGAAGAAACTTTCGTTATTTCCCATTTGCCGGGGCGGAGGTGCTCCAACAAAGGAAAAGTGGCGGCAAGAAAATGCTCGCACGCCCCTTCAAATTGGTTTCCGGCAGACTGTCCGGGGGCTTTGTCTTTTGGCAAGGATTTCCCCATGAGCGCCACCATTCTGCGGGCAATCTCACGGCTGGAAGTCTGGTGCTTATCCGCAATGCTGGGAATTCCACTTGCACTCACAGACAAACAGGTGTCGAAAAGCATTTGGTGAAAAGCTTTCCGTGATTGGGTTAGAAGAGGGTCCATGCTTCAGCAGTAATTGGCTGGGCCGGTTGGGTAAGGGGTTGGAAGATGAGCGCATTCCTAATTGCTTCCCCTACCGCTTGGGCAACTGGTGGAGGAAAAGCATTTCCTACCTGCCGGTAAGCAGCAGTTTTTTTCCCTACAAACTCCCAGTCTTCCGGGAACCCTTGGAGGGTAGCGGCCATCCGCACGGTGAGTTTAGGCATCCCTTCAAAGCCTGGTTCGGGTGGATTTTCGGCCAGGCTACGCCCATCTACCCCCATTTCTTTCCAGGCCTTTCGGGCACGAGTGGGGCCGAGGTCGGGTCCTCCATGTTTTTTGGAGCCCTCCACCAAGGTAGGAGCGATCTTGCTGGCTTCTTTCTTCCAGCTAAGGGTTCCTTCCCAACCGTTGGCACCCATTTGTGATTCAAGCGCTTCGCCAACGGTAACCCTAGGTCCAGCATGAGGGGTTGGCCAGGCGAAGTAGGGGGCATAGGGCTTCTGCAAAGCGACCAATACTGCACGCGGTCGTAATTGGGGCACCCCATAGTTAGAGGCATTCAGGATTTTCCAGAACACCTTGTAGCCGAGCTGATTGAATGCCCGGACGATAGAATTGCGATAGGGTTCAAACCGCTTACCGAGCAACCCCTTCACATTTTCCAGCATGACCGCTTTCGGTTGGCATTCTTCTGTAAGGCGAATAGCATCGGGAAATAAGTCGCGATCATCGTACTCTCCTAGTTGTTTGCCGGCGATGGAAAAAGGCGGACAGGGTACGCCACCTGCCAACAAGTCGACCTTCCCCCGATATGTATTGGCTGAGACCTCTCGTACGTCTGCTTCTATCACTTCCCATTCAGGCCGGTTATGCCTAAGGGTCGCACATGCGTGCGGGTCAATTTCTACCAGAGCCAAGTGTTCAAAGCTAGCTTGCTCCAGACCTATTGCCTGCCCTCCTGCTCCAGCACATATTTCCAAAGAAGTCATAAGATGATTAGCTTAAAGGCTAACTTTGACAATAAAATTAGTAAATTATTCTCTAATCTGGCAGAAAAAATATCCACACGCTCACAGGGTCTTGCCCTTCATCTCATATGCACAGCCATGTCGCAGCTTGTATTTTCCACACAGCGGCTTGCGGGGTGTACAAACCGCAGAAATAAAATCTAACAAACCAAAATTATAGGGTCTAACTGAGGCTTCGTCTACAGGCAGCAAACTTCTCGCCACCTGAAAGGGCCAGTTGTTTTTTCGAATAACTAACCTTACGTTTCTGGAATAAAATTATGGGTTTCGGTTATGGGCTGGAGTTGGTAGTAGTAGGGGTCGATGTTGGCTAGTGCTTCCAGAATTAAATTCTAACCCATTTAAACTTGCTCTTTTTCCGCAGTACTGCG
>CAZIVQ010000048.1:0-10688 GCA_964542415.1 uncultured Bacteroidia bacterium
TGGTCATTGATGACCTTGATCTTTATGACTCCTTCGGCAAAGGTAGCCTGACCATTGAGACCTTCCCGGTGACCGTGTCAGACCAGGAACTGAACATCGACTTCCTCGGCGAGATCAACAACGGCATCGTCATGGCGATTGAACTGCTGCCAGCGGCTGTGCCCAATACCCTCACTGGCAGCGTGACCATCCCGGCGGCCTGCGATGGCCGGGCGGCAGAAGTCTTCTTTTACGACCCAGGTACCGCCAATCTGCTGCAAAGCGAAACGATTACGGTTGACGCCAGCGGGGAGTTTGTTATCCCTAACATCACCCCCGGCACCTATGACCTCTACGTGAAAGTGGAGGGCTACCTACAGAAAATTGCGCCCGGCGAAACCCTGGTCAACGGGGCGAATACAGTGGCTTTTGGTAGCCTCCTGGGCGGTGATGCCGATGGAAATAACCAAGTAGATGGCATCGACTTCAGCCTTCTGTCTGCCACGTTTAACCTAAGCAGCGGAGATGCCGGCTACGACGGCCGGGCCGACTTCAACTGCGATGGGCAAGTGGATGGGTTGGACTTTTCTTTGTTATCGGCTGCCTTCAATCAAGCGGGGGATATGCCTTAAGCTGCCTCGCCAAGAAATACTGCGGCTTCCGGATACACCGGAAGCCGCAGTTTTTTTAACGTGAGTTCGGAGTTTCCCGGCTTTTAAAAGCCTGTCATTTCGACCGAAGGGAGAAATCTTAGGCGATATGGCTGACAGGAAAGGCAAGATTTCTCGCTGCCGCCTATAGGGCGGGCTCGAAATGACATTTTAATCAATTAATAATTAGTGACAAAAACTCCGAACTCACGTTTTTTTAACAAGGCATTTCTCATTTCTCTTCTCTTTTTTCTCCCCTCTCTACTCCATCACCATCTTCCCTATATAGCTGTTGCCAGCTAGGTCGTAGCCCTTGACCAGGTAGAAGCCGGGCGCCAGGTTCGTGCCGTCGATACGGACCTGCGAGCTGCCGTAGCCGGGCAAGCGGCGGATAATTCGCCCGCTGGGATCGAGGATTTCGACGGCCTCAAAGCGCACGGGCAACAGCCCTTCTTCGAGGCTGGTGACCATCGCGGTGGAGGGCTCTGTTCCTGTGACCGGATTGGGGAAGACCCGCATCTCCAGCAGCCAGTCTTGCTGGAAAGAAGCCCGGTCGGCGATGGTGCGCAGCACCCGGTTGGTGTAGATCAGCTCGTTGAAGTCAAACTGGATGGCAGCCCCGTTGATGATGGGGGTGCCGTGCTCCAGCCCTGGCTTCGGCAAGATGTCGAAGAGAATGAAGCCGTGGCTTTCGGGCTCGTTGCTGATGCTGTCCGGCAGGTTGATGTTGTCAAAGGTCCAGATCAGCACGTTGCCTTCGGTCAGCTGCACCGAGCCATCGTGGCTGAGGGGGCCTTGCACGAAGGTAGTCGGGTCCAGATGGACCGAAAGGGTGTCATAGACTACCACGCGGCTGGCCATGAAGTTCCCCACGTTCTGGAAGCGGATTTTGTAATGGATGGTGTCTGTGGCCAGGAGGTAATTGGCTTCGCCAAAGCCCTTGGGCCAGGCCTGCTTGTCGTTGGGGTCATAGGAGCCGACGACCTCCTCGGTCGAGTGGGCCACGTTGTCGGCCGGCTGGCAATCGGTCTGCCCCGGCACTTCGATCCAAGCGGTACTGGTGAGCGACACGCCAAAGGGCACCTCCGGCAAGACCGAGTCCGTGACGGTGATGGTGTGCGTCTCCAGCGGCCCGAGTTCTGGCAGTTCCCAGCGAAAGACCTGCAAGCCGTTGCCGCGCGGGAAGCTTTCGTCTGGCGCTTGGCTGGTGCCTTGGATGTCGAGCCAGGTACTAAATTCTGCTTCTACCTCGATGGTTGAGGCCAGGGCGCTGCTACGGTTTTCTAGTTTGATCACATAATCGTTGAGGAAGCCGCGGCGCAGGCCGGTCGTCGCGATGGAGACGATCAGGTCGGGGGTTTGGCAGATGCCCCGGTTGCCGAAGTCGTAGCCTTCGTAGGCATTGCCCGCCAGGCCGTCGAAACAGGGTTCGGTCTCCATGGTTCCGCCGCAGTCGATGGTCGACTGGTCGGCCAGGATGCCTCGCATGGTCTCAATGCCATCGCCGTCACAGAGGTATAAATGGCCGGTAAGCATGGCCCCGGTTTGAAGCACTGTATTTCCCGTCACTTCCACGCTGGCGTGGGCTAGGGGCGGGCCATCCAGGTTGCCGTTGTTGACCGTCAGGCCGTTGCAAGTAAAGCGGCTGCCTTGGCCGAAGGTACTTTGGGCTCCTGAATTGAAGGTGGCGCTGCCACTGAGCTGTAAGTAGCCCTTGTGAATCAACGTTCCATTCTGGGTAAAATTCCCGGTCGCGACCAACCGGCAGTTGTTTTCCAGCCGCCCGTTGCTGTTGATGACCACGTTGCCGCTGGCAGTGATGCTGCCATAGTTCACCAATGCCTGGTTGAGAATGAGGTTGCCGCTCAGGGTCAGGCTGCCGGTATTCAATACCTCCGCCCCCCTGTTGAGGGTAAGGCCAGATAAGTTCAGGCTGCCGTGGTTTTCAAACCTCCCCTGGTTGAGGTTGAGGTTGGAAATGGAAAAGAAGTCGCTGTGGTTGATCAGGGTATGATTGGCTTGGTTGAGCGAAAGGGTGCTGGCCGAAACCGTAGCCCCTTCGCCGACGATGATGGTGAGCGGCTCGTTTCCGTTCAGGGTAAGGTTGGTAAAATTGGCTGTGCCGCAGATCATCAGGCTGCCGCCCCGGTTGAAGACCAGGCTGCCGCTGTAGGTGTCACCGGCTGCGATGCAGACGTCCCGGGCTTGGTTCAGGACGGTATTGCCGCTGCCGCTCAGGCTCTGCTCGCAGCCCCAGCTACAGTCGGTGCGGTCGGAGGCGGGCTCCCATACATAGACCGGGCTGCCGGCTTCGCTGTCCATGTCGACGGTGTAGGTCGAGGGGCCTACGGGACAGAGCTGCGTCCAGGCCTCGTTGGGTACTTGCGACACGGTATATTCGCCGTCTTGCAGGCTCACGCGGTAGCGGCCGCTGCTGTCGGTGAGCACGTAGCGGTCACCGGGTTGAACCAAGAGTTTTTGGCCAGGAATACCCGTGTCGCCATTGGAGAAAGAGCAAGAGCTGTCGGCGTCAAAGTAGACCCGGCCGCTGATGGCCTGGCCGCTCTGCTCTTCGATGGTGTAGAGGTTGTTGCGGCGCAAATCTGTCTCGAATTGCCGGAAGCCCGAAGGCCAGATGATGATCAGGCTGTCTACGGCAGCGGCATCGCCGAGACCGAAGTGCAGGATGAGGCTATTTTGCCCCCCGGCCCCACCCCCGGTTTGTCCGCTCACGCAGCGGCTCTGCCAGCGGGGGCTACCGTCGATGGTGGCCCGCAGGCGTACGATCGCCCCGATCCCGTTGAGGTTAGACAGCCGCCCGATCAGCCGCAAGGCAAACCAGTGGTTGGTCCCGCCGCTGTTGTTGGAGAAGAGGGCATTCGTGCCCCCCTGAAAGCCCGCCGCCATCAGGTCGAGGTCCCCGTCGAGGTCCAGGTCGGCCGTGGCCGCGCCGGCCATGAAGCCTTTCAACCGTGCTACCGGCTCATTTTCTACTTGATCGAAACTGCCTTCTCCATAGTTCAAAAACAGGCTATGGGCGTTGTTGTCTCCATTGGTCACAAATAGGTCCAGCCAACCATCGTTGTTGAAGTCAGCCCAGGTACTGCCTTGAGCATCAGCTCTTTCTGTGCCAATGGCTCCACTATTGATGCGGCTAAAGCGTCCGTTGCCTTCGTTTTGGTAAAAAAAGTTGGCTTGTCGCTGTCCATTGGTCACGTAGAGGTCAAAGTCGCCATCGTTGTCAAAGTCGCCCCAAGAGCAACCGAGGCTGTGGCCGCCTTCACTTACCAGCAAGCCCGTGTCAATGCGTACGAAAGTGCCTCCGCCCTCATTGCGGTAGAGGAAGTTGTTTTCGCCATTGGCGTTGGGCACATAGAGATCAAGGTCGCCGTCGCTATCGTAGTCACCCCAGCTGGCCCCCAGGCTGTAGCTGGCATCGGGAAAGACATTCTCCCTGCGCGCAAATTCCCCGTTGCCGTCGTTGCGGAAAATGAGGTTGGGTCGGTCAGAGAGAAATTCTGCCACAAATACATCCAAGTCGCCATCCCCGTCATAGTCGATCCAGGAGGGGGCATAGTTTTGCCCGGTATAGCGCTGGAGGTCGCGGGACTCGTTGCGGGTGAAGCCGCCGTTGCCATCGTTGGTATAGAGCTGGTTGCGCGAGCCGGCAAAGCTCACAAAGAGGTCGAGGTCGCCGTCGTTGTCATAGTCTCCCCAGCTTGCTCCGGTAGCGCTTCCCAGCTCTTGTGCCGGCGGCAGGTTGGTGATTTTCTCAAAACGCCGGTTGCCCAGGTTGCGGTAGAGCAAGCTGAATTGCCCCGACTGATAGGCCGGCACGAAGACATCTTGCAGGCCATCGTTGTCATAGTCCCCGAAGGCAATAGCCAGGTTGTCCTGGGCATCGGTCAGAATCGCATCGCCGGTATTGAGCGGAAAGAATAATTCCGGCACGTAGTGGTTGGTCTGGTTTTGCACGCCACTGCTGGAGCTGGCCTGCTGGAAATGGCCGCCCACCGTACCCGAAACCACGGTCTCGAGCGAGATCACGGTATTGTCAGGAATAGGTGAGCCATCGTGGTAGAAGCCCAGCAGCTCGACCTCGGTCTCCGTTTCATACTCATGGTCGGGGTTCAGGGCCGTGACTTCGCCAAAGGAAACCTTGGTTTGGCCGGTGCCCGGCTGCGGGCTGATGGTCCCCGGGCTGCTGACTTGGGCCGTACGGTCGTGCAGGTTGGCATCGGTGACCGTGGCTCCATCGCTGACGATGATGCTGATTTCGGCACCTTTGAGGCTGTCAGGGGCATTGAAGAGGATGTCGGAGACGACCCTGACCCTCTCCCCAGGGGCTGAAGCGGTCTTGTCTGGCTGGGTCGACAACCCAAAGTCCTGGGTCTGCGAGGTGCCAAAGTAGGTCATCCAGTTGTCGTTGAAGTTGGTCAAAAAGACCGAGACCGCCCGGTCGGCGGTGATCAGCAAGTAGGGACGCTCGGGGCCGCTGTTGGGGCTGCCGTTGCCATTGTAGATGCTGCGCCACTGGTTCAGGTCGAGCTTGCAGTCGGCATAGCGCCCCGGCAGAATGGTGTAGCTGCGGTCGATCTTCTGCCCTTCGGTAAAGGCATCGACTACCCGCACCCGGGCCGTGTCGCGGGCAAAGATGAACACGTGAGAACCGTAGTCTTGTGACTGCCCCGTGAAGGGGTCAATGGCATTGACTTCGCGTCCTGGAGGCGGCATATAAGCCAGAAACTCGCGTCCGGCGGTGTTGCCTTCGCGTGAGGAAAGCATGGTGCCAATGTCTGAAGTGCCAGGCGAGCCCGTCTCCAGCCAGTTGGCCTCGAAGACCGAGACCTTCTTGCCCGGGCTGCAGCTGATCCGGAATACCGCCCGGATGTCGCCATCGCTAGATAGCCAGTCGCCCGCCTTGAGGCGGTCGAGGGTCCAGCTCTCCAGGGGTTGCCAGTTTCCCTTATTGAAGTAGTCCAGGCTCACCTGGTTGGCCGAGTCCCAGGAGACCACGCGAATCTCCTGCTCGCGGCCGCTTTGGAAGTGGACGCTGAAGTAAAACAACTCGCCACTGCTGCTGCCGTTGGCGGAGGGGACATAGCCCCCGCCGTCGCGGGCATTTCTAAATAAGGCCCCGTATTGCATGGTCACCGGCTTGCTGGTCTCTATCAGGTAGGTGTGCCCGGGCTGCATCACCTGCTGGCCATCGCGATGATAGAAGATCAGGTCCTGGCCTACGTGTAAGCTGCGCTGGGCCACTACCTCTTGTCGGCGGATGTCGACGCTGGTGTAGCCTGAGGTTTGGTGGGCAGTGGTAGAGATGCGGCGGATGGTGACCACGGTCGAGTCTTCGTAAGCATAGACGTTGAGGTCGCTTTTAGCTGGTGGCGGACCATAGACAATAAATTTGCTGCCTCGGGCGGTTTTGTTGGTGGCGGGTACCCAGTCATGCTGCCAGCTAGAGCGGGTCGCCTGCGAGGCAAAGATGAGGTTGGTACTGGTAATGATGAAAAAATCGCCGTCGGCTTTGGCCCCAGATTCACCGCGGTGGTTTTGGTCGTCGTTGACCGCACCTTCGCGCATATATAAGAGGTAAGACTGCCCGGCCATGAGCATCCCGCTCACGCTGTCGTCATTGTCTCCGTCTGCGTCATCGTCGATAATTTCAAAGTGGGTACTGTCGTAAATGGCGGTGACGATCAGGAGCACATCCCGGCCCACGGCGTCATTGTTGGGCGGAAGGTAGATCTCGAAGTAGGTAGCGGCTTCCCCGGTGGCCCGGCTAGGGGAGGGGAGATGGAACAAGAGCAAGAGGGAGCAGAAGATGAACCAGCGGTGGAGCATGCGTATGGACATTGAAGGGAGAATGGTTGGAGAATAGCCCCAAGAGGCAGGAAAGCCAGGAAAGGGGGGGAGTACGTGCCTGGCTGCGTAGCAGACCTTATGTTTTTAGGGGGCAATCTATCGGGCAAAATTTTGTGTTTAGGAAAAGTTTGGCAATCGGACAAAAACATTACACGGCCCCCGGCTTCCTTTTCCTCACCAAAGCGAAGAAAGACTACATTTGATGAATCTTTAAAGCGTTTCTAAGGCATCGCCAAGGCAGTCAGGGTCACCACGCCGGTGTAGATACCCGGGGCAATACGCTGGTCGAGCAAGGTAGGGAGGCCACTGAGGGCCCGGGTTTCGGGGGTGCCCAGCTCAAAGTGAATGCGGTAGGCGTTGGCAGAGGCAGGACCGGCGTTGCCGTTGCCGGTCGCTTCGATGATGGTGCGGGGCGGCCCCAGGACCGCCAGTCCAGAAGGGCTACCGCTGCCGCCGAGGAGCAGGTGGTGGGTGCCCGCCTCGTAGGTGCCATTGTCGATGAGGCGGTAGCCAAAATTGCCCTCGCTCAGGTTGTGGCCGTTGCCGTCACTGAAGGGGCTAGAAGAAAGGATTACCTGAAAATGCTGGCTGGCACTGACCTCAAAATCAGCGAAATAGTCGTATGGACTGGCCACGCCACCAGTGTACTCGCCCAGGGTAGCCACGCTAAAATTGATGGTACTCCCGGCCGTGACGTTCAGGTCGATTGAGGAAGAAAAGGCCGCCTGGAGCTGGATATTGTCTTCTGCCTGGGCCTTGAGCGACCGGTTCAGCAGGGCCAAGCTGCTGAGCAGTCCTATACACAGCAAAATTCGATAGCTCATTGTGAAAAGAATGAAAGGGTAAAAAGAAAGGCCGGATGTGGCATGCACACCCGGCCCGTTTTAGGCGTTGGATTCCCTAGTGCAGGGCCTTAAGGCATCGCTGAAGCGGTCAGCGTCACGACCGAAGTGTAGGTCGAGGGCGCAATGTTTTGCTCCAGCAAAGTGGGCAAGCCACTCACCGCGCGCACGTCGGCCGTCCCCAATTCAAACTTCAGGTTGAAGGCGTTGGCCGCTGCGTTGCCAGCGTTGCCATCGCCTGTAGCGGTGATAATTTCTCGGTTGGTACCCAGCACGGCCATGTCAGAAGTGGCGCTCGCAGCGCCCATCAGCAGGTGGTTGGTCCCGGCGGCGTAGGTCCCCGCATCGCTGATGCGGTAGCCAAAGTTCCGCGCGTCCAGGATGTTGCCACCCCCATCGGTAAAGTCGGTCGAGGTCAGGTCTACCTTGAAGCTCACACTGGAATTGACCACAAAGGTCGAGTTGTAGGCCGTAGGATCGGCCAAGCCGTTGGTATAGTTGTCGAGGGTAGCTACCACAAAGCTGATGTTTTCACCCCCGGTAACCGTCAAGTCAATAGAAGAAGAGAAGGCAGCAGAGATGTTGATGTCATCTTCGGCCTGGCCAAAGGACATCGTCGCTGCCAGCATCAACATCATACCGAGGACTAAGGATTTGAAAAAATTCATAATCTTGATTGTTAAGTAAAAAGGAATTTCGATTGTCGGAATAAAGGTCTGCCATTCCTTTTTTTCTTTCACATCCAAATAAGAGGTCTTTTTACCTCCTCCCCGCCTCAGAATTCCGAGGTTTTTGAGGAGGAGTATTACATCTTATTGCTTATGTATTTTCCGGTTCGGTAATTGTTGTCGATTTAATTAGTTCGGATCGGGAATTAGTATCTGGCTGAATTCTTCTCCGAACCATTCTTTCTACATTCAATAAACCTTTTTACTTATGACGGCTTCCAACTTCTTTATGACCCTCCTGGCCACTTTGCTCCTGGGGCTGGGACAAATCTTCGCTCAAGGCCTGGAACTCTCTCCGGTACGTTTTGACTACAGCCTGGAACCAGGTCAATCATCGGCTCAGACCCTGACGGTGCGCAACACCTCTAACAAGGCTGCTACCTATACCCTCACCGCCGCCGACTGGTACCTTGACGAGATGGGCAACGTGGTGCGCCTCGCTCCCAATGAGCTGGCTCGCTCCTGCGCCGACTGGGTCTCCTTCAGCCCTGCTTTGGTCGAGCTGGAGCCCAACGCCTCTCAGGAGGTCACGGTAACCCTCAATGTCCCGGACGGCGAAATGGCGACCAAGTGGGCCATTGTCTACGTCTCTCTGCGCAAGGAGCAGCAAGCGCCCCAAGCTGACAAAGACCTGGCCATGGGTATCGAAGTCAACCAGGCTATTGGCGTCTTCATCACCCAGTCGCCTAAGTCCAACCGCAATGCTTCGGCCAAGCTGACCGAGTTCAAGGAAATCACCGCTCCCAGCGACGATGCCCGTCGCTTCAGTGTCCGGGCCGAAAATACCGGCGACAAAATCCTCGATTGCAAAATGTACATGGTGGTTTCTGACCTGCAAAATGCCACCGAGACCCGCCTCGACCCGGTCGAGTTCAAAGTCCTGCCCGAAGGCACTTCTATGGGCGAACTCAGCCTGCCTGCCGACCTTGAAAAGGGCAATTACCTGGTAGCTGCTATCCTCGACTACGGTCCAAGCTTCCCGCTCGAAGGGGCTCAGATGCAGATTGAAATCGAATAGAGGAGATTCCCGCTGCCAAACAGCCCGGGCCGGATTCTCCCGGTCCGGGTTTGGCATATATACCCGACCGAATCCGATCTCAAACACCTACCTCGCATGAAGTATCTGCCGCTCTTGCTGCTTGCTTGCTTTTGTCAATTGGCTGCCCAGCCTACCTCCGATACCATCATCTACGTGACCCAGGTCGCCCGCGCCCCCGAGACGGTGCGCACCTACCATGAAGACGGGAGCCAGGCCGTGAAAGAAGAATACCAGGTGCGCGAAAGCCCCGATGGCAAAATCCGCCACGGCAGGTATGCCACCTTTTTCCTCAATGGCCGGCTCTGGCAGCAAGGCCAGTACCGCGACGGCGAACTAGAGGGCGAGTGGCACATCTATTATCCCAATGGCCTGCTAAAGCAGAAGCTCAACTTCGTGCGGGGACGTAAAACTGGCGCTTTTGAGACCTACTACCCCTTCGACACCGTCCCCAAAGAAACTGGGACCTTCCTCTTCGACAAGGTCCACGGTGAGGTGCGCATTTTCTATGAAAATGGCCGCATCAAAGAACTTGCCTACTACAACTATGGCGTGCTCGATGGCGAAGTCCTCGACTACTACCCCGACGGGAAGCTGATGCAAAAGCTCTATTACGTCAATGGCCGGGTAGAAGGCCCCTGGGAAAAATACTATGAAAACGGCCACATCAAGGAGCGCTCCTTTCGCCGCGGGGACCAGTTTGAGGGTAAATTCATTGGCTACTACCAGGACTACGAAGACGGGGCCAAGCATAAAGAATGTTACTACGTCAGTGGCATGAAAGAAGGTCTATATACCGGCTACCATCCCAGCGGGGAGGTCATGCTCACCTGCACCTACGTTCACGAAGTCAAGCAAGGACCCTACAAAGAATACTATGCCGACGGGGGGCTGTATGAAGAAGGAGATTTTGAAAATGGCGAAAAAGTTGGGGTATGGACCACCTATCATCGTAATGGACAGCCTTATTTGCAAGGCAAATACCAGGACAAAAAGTTTGAGGGCGAATGGAAAGCCTTCTATCCCAATGGCCAACTCAAGCAAGTAGGCACGTACCACAAGGGCCTGGCCCAAGGCGAATGGCAGTTTTTTTATGAAAATGGATCCCTTCGCCGGGTCGGCACCTACCAAGACGACCAGGCTGTAGGCTTGTGGAAACAATACCGCGAAGAAGGCAGCCTGGAAATGGAAGCCACCTACGAAGACGGCGTCCTGCATGGTGAGAAGCGCAGCTTTGACGAGCAGGGGAAGCTCCTCCAGACCGAGCATTATCAAGCCGGTGAAAAGCGGGAGGGGAAATAAGGGGAAGCCCTTGCCATCCAGCCGCAGGCTCAGCCGTGATAGCCGCAGGCTCGGCCGGATTTCCGGACTTGGCGTAATCCCGACCGGAGAAGGACGTAATAGCGGTAAAAAACGCCGGTCGTGAGTGGCAGCTATATCAAAAGCCATTTAATCAAGTCTCGGCACAGGTAGCGAGGAACCTGAGAAGCATATTTCCGATGCGCTCCCCCTCACTGCCCCGGCCACTCAGCCTCAGGATCGGCTTGCAGCAGGGCGTACCAAGCCTGGGCGGTCTCTTCCGATA
>CAZIVQ010000049.1:0-10596 GCA_964542415.1 uncultured Bacteroidia bacterium
TCCATACTCCCCATGAACATCGAAACCCTTCGTCTCTATTGCCTGGAGAAAGTCGGCACCACCGAGGGCTTGCCATTCGGCAACGACACCTTGGTCTTCAAGGTCAAAGGCAAATTGTTTGCCCTCACCTCCTTGGAAACGGCCCAGACGGTCAACCTCAAATGCGATCCCGAGCGCGCCATCAAGCTGCGCGAGCATTACCCGGAGCAAATTCACCCCGGCTACCACATGAACAAAAAACACTGGAATACGGTGTCGCTCGACCTCTCCGAAGCCCTGCTACGCGAACTCATCGACCACTCCTACGAGTTGGTGGTCAAGAGCCTGAAAAAAGCCGACCGTGAGGCCCTGGCAGGAGAAAGCTGATCATTCCGACAGTTTTTCCAGAATGAAAGGCCGGATGCGCGCCATCCAAACAGCAACCAACAGCAACCTAACAACAGGGCGACACGTCTCATGGCGTTTTATTTGCTTGCAAAATACAGGATTCTTCTAAAAGGTTTGCTCAATCCGGTTTCAGGCTGTCACGTTCAACTTTCCCAGCGTGTCTTCGTAGGTAAGGCAAATCAAAAATCCCGCCCGGCCTTCAACCTCCTCCGCTATGACCGAAAACCTATTCACCGACTACCGGCAATGGCTCTTTCCCGTTGCCTATAAGATGCTTGGCAACCGCGCCGACGCCGAAGACATGGTGCAAGAAACCATGCTCAAGTGGCTTTCGATGGAGAAAAAAGACGTCGAAAACCTGCGGGGCTACCTGATCCGCACCCTGGTCAACAAGTGCCTCAACTTCTTGCGCGACCGCCGTCGCGAAGAAGCCAAAGGCGACGACTTGCCCGAGACGCCGGTGCGCTCCCTGCCCCTGCACGTCGAAGACAGCCATTCGCTCTCGCTGGGCTTTTGGGCCCTACTGGAGCAACTGACGCCCTTGGAGCGGGCAGTGCTGCTAATGAAAGAAGTTTTCAGCTACAGCCACCAAGAGATCGCCGAGCTGCTGAGCATCACGCCGGTCTATGCCCGGCAGTTACTCGTGCGGGCGCGCCGTCACCTGCATGCGGGCAACCGACGTTTCGAAGCCGACCCAGGCCAGCACTTGCAGCTGTACGAAGCCTTCATGGACGCTTGCCACGGGCAAGACCTGAGCGAATTGCTGGAGGTCTTGCAGGAAGACATCCGCATCGACCGCCCCGCTGCCCTCACCGGCAGTCAGGTGGTGGCTACCCTGCCCGACACCGGCGGCTGGGAGCTGCAACTGGTCCACCTCTATGGTCACCCGCTGTTGCTGGCCTGGCAGAGTGGTTGGCCGCTGTTTTTGCTGCGGCTGCACTTCGAGGGCCGGCGCGCCACCCGGATGGAGCTGTTGGAACTTGCCCCGCCGGTGGTGGAGGAAATGCCGACCTTGGTGGAGTAATTGTCGGCTTTGCAAGCAACAAGCGGGATCAGCTGGAGCTTTCCAACTGATCCCAACTTGTTTTTGGGCGAACCCGCCCGGGTGAACGTTAGCCTGTAGGCTCGGCCGGATTTCCGGGCTTGGCGAAGGCTTGTGAATAATCCGGCCGTATCAATAGACCTGTCATGAGCAGGGGAAAGAGAGAGCCAAATACAGGAATAGAAAGGGGAGGCTGCTAAGGCCTCCCAATTTTCACAAGTTTTCGATAATGTCCATCAGCTGTTTCAGTATTTCTTCTAGCGGAAGTTTCTCAAGTAGTAGACCAATTTTGACCTCTATCCAAGGCCTTCCTACTTCTACATGCTCTCAGCGGGGGGAGAAAAATCCAATCAGAATAGCTCGCCGAAAAAGCTGGCAGGCGGCGTGGTAATGTCCAGGTATTGTACATGGGTCAGGCCCTCTTTTTGCAAAAAGTCAAGCACAGACCCCAAATTTCGATCTCGTCCGACCAGGTAAGCGGCGCCAGCGAGATGGGCTTGCGCCATGAGCTTGGTATCGTTGGGGATGATTTTTCGGTGTTCCAGCGAGATGATGCCTTTCCGGCGGCCTCTGTAGGCTGCTCTGGCAAATATGGCTGTCTGATTCGCGTGTGCAGCGTCAAAGGAAAGGGTGGATATGCCCCGCGCCGGGTAATTCGCCAAGTCGGTTTCTACCCCAAATTCCGCCATCACGATGGTTGAGGAGAAGAGCTTGGTACCGTCCGAAACAAAACGGCGGTAATATTTAACTGCATGCGAATAGTGCTCATCCTCCTGATCGAGGAGCCGGATGAAAAAGCTGGTGTCCAAAAAAACGCTGTCAATCTTCGTCATCGTACCCCCTAATTTCGCGCAGCCAAGCGTCTTTATCCGTAATTTTTGACAAATCTGGCGTAGCTTGTTTCACCAGCCGATCCAGGTATTCATCGATAGATTCGTCTGTTTCAAGATCCACAAACCCCAGAAATTCCCCAGATTTGGTGTCATATTCCCCCGTAAAGGCATTCTGGTACAAGCGCACTTGCACCTGCTGCCGCTGGTAGAGGCGATTTTTGGTTTCTTGCGCCAGTTGCTCTTCGGTGGCAGAAAGGGTGAGGGAGCCGTAAAGGTCGGTTTCCAGGTGGATGTTGGTGACGGTTTTGCCGCCCATGTCCACCACTTTCCCCCATACCGTGGTATTGACCTCCACCCAGGCCGGTTCGTCTGCCGGGAATTCGAAACCGCGATGTAGGTGCAGCCCTTGGTCCACCTGCCCTGCTTCTCCCAAGAAGACCTCGAATTGGTTGTCTTGGGCCAGGTTGTGAAAAAAGCGGACCGCTTCGGCTTGTCTGGCAGGCAAAATGCCTAGCTCTGCCGTTTGGTTGACCCGGGCCATCAATGCATTGGCTTGTACCACTGCCGCGGTGGCAGTTCTCATCAGGATACGCACGCTTCCTGCCTGAGACTCAAAGCTGATGCGGGGTCTTTGTTTGCTGGTCTTCTCCGGGTACAACAGGTGCTTGCCATACTTCAAGGCCGCGATCCATTCATCTACATCAAAGGCGTCCCGGCTCAGCGGTTTCCCGTCCCGTTGCCCTTTGATGAGAATTTCGAATGTGGCTTGGCCTTCCATGCAGTAGCTTCCTGGTTAGAGCTGATATACGCAATATTGGGAAAAATGGCGAAAATGCCAGTATTTTTTGCAAAACGGGTACCATTCATTTTGCCGGTTTCCGGATGTAGGGACAGGGCATGCCCTGTCCCTACTTAGAAGGGGATTTTATTGTAGCTCTTGCAAGGACCATTCCTTCGATGGCGTTTTCTTCAATCACCCTGAATGGGAATAACCTGAATACGATGGCAATTATGAAATATGTTTTCCTCTGCATCATTGACGGAGTAGCCCTGCGGTAGGTTGTGGACGTAGCTGCCCACCACAGGCCGGAGATCACCCCACCACCGTCCGGCTCCGCAAGGCCATCAACGGCAGCTTTAGCTCCTCCACCAGCATCTCGGGCAGGGTACCGGAGAAGCGATCCAAGAGCGGGCGTCGCACCGTGTGGGCCATCACCACCAGGTCCGCCTGGGTTTTTTCGGCAAAGGTGGCAATGTTGCGGTTGAAGTTTTTGGGAGCAATCGCCTCCTGGACCGAGCAAGCCATTTGGGTGGTCTTGGCCTGGAACCGCTCCATCATCTTGTCCTGATTGGCCTGCTCCGCGCCTTTGGGGTCGATACTCAGCAGGTGGATGCAGGGATTAAAGGGCGAAAGCAACTCCAGCATCTGCTTGTAGGCGGGAACCGTGTCCTCCTGAAAGTCGGAGACAAATATCACATTGGTAAATTTTTCTTTTTGCAAGGCATAGCGCACCAGCAGCACCGGGCAGTCGACCTGCCGGACGACCCGCGCCACATTGTCTGCCCCCAGCCAGCCCCGGAAGCCGTGCCGCCCCTCAATCCCCATCACCACGGCGTCGATATGCCGCTGCCGCACCAGCGAGGCCATCTCATCCGCCAGGTTTGCATAGGAATAAGAAGAAGTCAGCGGCAAAAAGTGGGACTTGTAGCTGGCTTTGAGTTCGTTAAAGGATGCCTCCGCAAAGCTTCGGGCACTTTGGTACGACTGGCTGGTCCATTCACGGAAATAAGAGTCGTCTTCGAGCTGGTGGTGAAAGTGTACCGCCCCACCCAGGGCTTCGGCAATGGCTACGGCAGCATCACTGGCATAGCCGGCCACAGTTGAGAAATCTGTGGGTACGAGCAGTCGCTTCATGTCTTTGGAGGATGTTAGATGTTTGAACAATGAAAAAAGGGGATATCTCTGTTTACGAGATATCCCCGGATGGTTTTCAATCAAGGGACGAAAAATCAGGCTTCTTCGCCCCGGGCCATGCGCTCGTAGCTGCGCTGGATGAAGGCCGTCAGGGCTTCGCCCTTGAGCATCTGCTGCGAGAGCAGCGCCAAATCCAGCATCTGCTTGGCGGTCTCCTCGCGCTGCTCATCATCGACCAGGCCCCGTACCAGCGGGTGCTTGGTGTTCACGATGAGGTTGATGTTGTCGGGCATTTGGCCCATCGCGGCCATGCCCCCACCTGCGGCCGCCATCTCTTTCATCCGCCGCATGAACTCTGGGCGGGTAATGGTCACCGGCAAATCTTCTGCTGCCAGCGCCTGGGTTTGGATGTTGATTTCCGGACGGCGGTTAGCCTTGAGGAAGGCTTCCTTGATTTTTCCCTCCTGCTCCTCACTCAGCACGATGCCATCTTCCGGCTTCTCCTCCTCTTCCCCCTGGGGAATCAGCTTGTCGATGGTGTCGCTGTCGACCCGCACAAAGCGCCCTTTTTCTAACTTGCGCTCCAACAAGCCGATAAAATGGCTGTCCAGCACATTGTTGAGGTGCAGGACGTCGTAGTCGCGTTTGCCCGCCGCCGAGATAAACATGTGCTGCTCTTCCTTATCGGTGGCGTAGAGGTAAACCACGTTTTCGTCCTTGTCGGTCTGCTTCGGCGCAATTTTCTCCCGGTATTCTTCCAAGCCGAAGAAATTGCCGTCTACATTCTCCAGCAGGCAGAATTTCTCCGCTTTCTCGTAGAAGTTGTCGTCGGTCAACATGCCGTACTTGACGAAGACGGAGATATCCGGCCATTTTTCCTCAAACTTTGCCCGGTCCTCGCGGTAGATTTCCAGCAGCTTGTCGCCCACCTTGCGGGTAATGTAGCTGCTGATCTTGCGGACGTTGGAGTCGGACTGCAGGTAGGAACGGGAGACGTTTAGCGGGATATCGGGTGAATCAATCACCCCTTGCAGCAGCATCAGGTATTCGGGCACGATCTGCTCCACCTCGTCGGTGATGAACACCTGCCGGGAGTACAGCTGGATGTTGTTGCGGCGAGGGTCGATGTCCTGCCTGATTTTGGGAAAATAGAGCACCCCGTTCAAGGAGAAGGGGAAGTCGACATTGAGGTGAATCCAAAAAAGCGGCTCCTCGGCCATGGGATAGAGGGTGCGAAAGAGGGAGAGGTAATCCTCATCTTCCAGTTCGGTCGGGGCTTTGCGCCAGATTGGGTGGGTCTGGTTGATGATTTCCTCCTTGAACTCGATGGGGACAGGGAGGAATTTGCAGTATTTTTCCAGAATACCCTGGATGCGGGCGTCTTCGAGAAACTCCTTGTCATCTTCGTTCACATGCAGGATGATGTCAGTCCCGCGTTCAGCCCGCTCGGTTTCTTCGAGGGTGTATTCGGTGGTGCCATCGCAAGTCCAGCGTACGGCTGGGGCGTCTTTATGGAAAGATTGGCTCACCACTTCGACCTCTTTGGCCACCATGAAAGCGGAGTAGAAGCCCAGGCCAAATTTACCGATGATTTCGTCTTTGCTGTCGAGGTCTTTGTATTTGCGGAGAAATTCTTCCGCGCCGGAAAAGGCCACCTGGTTGAGGTATTTCTTCACCTCTTCGCCGGTCATGCCCAGGCCATTATCCGAAATGGTGAGGGTGCCCGCTTCTTTGTCGAGGCTGACCGAGATTTTCATGTCGCCCAATTCACCGTCGAACTCGCCCAACCCGTGCAAGGACTTGAGCTTCTGGGTGGCGTCGATGGCATTGGCGACCAATTCCCGCAGGAAAATCTCGTGGTCAGAGTAGAGCGACTTCTTGATGATGGGGAAAATGTTCTCGGTACTGACGGAGATGTTGCCTTTTTCCATGGGTTATATAGAAATGTGAGAGATGAGAGATGAGAGATGAGAAATGAGAGATGAGGGAAAAGAAGGGAGATACGTAGGGGCGCTCGGCAGCCCTAAAAAATCAGGCGTGCCATCCCTTGGCAGCCTCCCCCGATGTGCCGGGGGATCCATGATTGGTGAAATATCTTAGGGAACTTCGTGATTAATTTTTAAGCTTATTTAGCGAGGACTCAAAACCCGTTCCGACAGCAGAAACACTGCTTTTAATGTCAATTTGACAGTTGTAATGCCGTGGTGCCTGCCAGAAGCCGGGGCATTTTGGCAGGTCCGGGAAAGTTTTTCTTACTCCCCAATCCCCAATCTCCCAATTCCCCAATACCCCAATCCCCAATACCTCAATCCCCCTATTTCCTCTCCCCTCCCAATCCCTTATCTTGCGCGCATGAACCTATCCTGGCTCCGGCCGCTATTGTTGCCGCTTTCTCCCCTCTACGGCGGGATGATACAGCTGCGCAACCTGGCCTACGACCGGGCGTGGCTAAAGGGCTCCCAAGCCCCGGTGCCGGTCATTTCGGTGGGCAACCTCTCCACGGGAGGCACGGGCAAAACGCCGGTAGCCGAGGCGATCCTGCGTTACTTCCAGGCCCACCATCCGGAACAGCAGCCCGCCTACCTCAGCCGGGGCTATGGCCGCGAGAGCCTGGGCTACTTGCCCGTAGATCCCCAACATGGGGACAGCCGGATGTTTGGCGACGAAGCCCTGCAGGTAGCCCGCAAGTTTCCGGAATGTCCGGTGGCCGTCTGCGCCGACCGCCGTGAGGGCATCCGCCGCCTTGTGGCTGAGACAGGGGCAACCCTCATCGTCCTCGACGATGCTTTCCAGCACCGGCGCGTGGCCCGCGACCTCGATCTGGTGGTCATCGACGCGCAGCGGCCGCCCCACCGCGATTGGCTCCTGCCCGCAGGCAACCTGCGCGAGCCTTGCTCCCAATTATCCCGCGCCGACCTCATTATCATCAACAAAGTCGCTGACCGCACCGCCATTCATTCGTTTGGCCAAAGCTTCGGCCACTACGGCAAGCCCTTGCTCTTTGCCCAGCCCCGGGCCGTGGGGGTCAAGCACTTTTCCCATCAGGCATTACAGCCGCTGGCTGACCTCAAGGGGCAACCCCTCCTGCTGCTGGCCGGCATCGGCAACCCTGCCTTTTTCCGCCAGCAAGTCGAGCAACTCGGGGCCCAGGTCCTCGACCTGCTCGCTTTTCCTGACCATCATGCCTTTCGGCCCAAGGACTATGTCCGCATCCGCCAGCGCTACCAGGCCTTGCGCGTTCACCAGCCCGAACTGGTCATTCTCACCACCGAAAAAGATTTCTGCCGCCTGGCCGGACAGCTTCCCCCGGAAGTGGCGGCCTTGCCTTGGGCCTATCTGCCCATCGAACTGGAATGGCTGGCGAGAGAAGAACATTGGCGAGCTGCGCTGGACAAGCTGGTGGACCAGGCCAAAGGGGGATCGACCCGAATTTAGCACTTAATTGTGGCCGGGTAAGCGGCCTCTGGTCGCCCCTGATGAGGCTCCCTTTCCAAAAGAGAGCCGGGCAATCGGTATGAGAGGTTATCGCGGCTGGATTATCGAAGATCCGCCTCTGGAGGAAAACCCGGCTGAGCCTCCGGCGGGATTAGACCTGGGGTTCCTCCGCGCCTGAAGGAACATCACGCTCCTCCCCGCCCTCAATGCGGTAGTAGGAGATGTGCATGTTGAGAATTTGGCTGAAGGGAATGACGAAGTACTTGCCAGGCAGATGGTAATATGGGTCACTGCTGGCCGGCGGCAGGCGGCCCTGGTCATCGCGCAAAAAGCGGCGATAGGTCTCTTTGAGACAAATGAAATCCAGGGTGTTGCCTTTGCCCAGGCCGTAATACTCCAGGATCCCGGCGTAGATGAGGGTGCCCTCCTGGGTTTCAACCAAGGCATCAATGAAGCGCAGGTCGGCCTCATCGGTGCTGCCAACTATGCCGGGGAAGTCGAGGATTTCGCCGGTGAGAAGGTAATGCCACTCGTTGGAAAAGCGCAGAAACTTGAACCGGCGGTCCAACTTGAAGTGCCTGACCAAGGCCCGGGAACCTGCCCCAATAACAATTGCCAAGGAGAAAATAGACAAGAAATAGACCGTGATGGGGAGCTGGTAAGCCTGAAAATTGGTGGCGAGGAGGCGGGTGATTTCGATTTCATTGGGTCCCAGGAGTAAGAATCCCCAAAGCTGGTAGTCGGGATGCAGGTCAAATAGCCAGCCAGCCAGGGTTAGCCAGAGGATGTGGAGGAAAAGATTGGGGATCAGGCCCCGGAGAAAGACGCCGAGGATGGAGAAGTCGGTATAGTTACGGGAGAAAATCTCCGCGTAGTAGGTACGCGAGAGTAGGAAGCCTGGCAGCAACAGCAGCAGGGCGCAAATAGCAGAAAAGGCAAAGCTCATGCGGACGTATGGGCCGGGGCCGGGTGGGCAGCGGTCTCTCCGACTTTGACGACGGCCAGTTCATTCGCCTCCTGCGCATAGGGCAAGGCCATGTTTTCGGAAAGGCTGTGCTGCCCGCGCTCCCGGCGGATGGCCAGGATCAGCTGCCGTGTGTGCGCTTTGTCAGCCAGCAAGCGCTTGGCCTTGGCACTTTGCAAGGGCGTGGGCGCATTGAGAAACTGAGAAAGCCAGGTGAAAAACCGCATAAGTTATGTGTTAAGCCGACTGATCAAATATACGATTCTTTGAGGGAAAATGATAGGCCATGAGGAGCGGAGGCTATTTCTCGTTTTCGGGCAGGTAGGGGTAAGATTCGGATTGATCATTGATCGGGGCCGGATTCCGCGCTCAGCCAACACACTATCCGGAAATCCGGCCCAGCAAACCCTCTTTCGCTCCGCGAAACCCATGGGCAGGGCACCGGATCAGAGGGGTAAGAGTATTCATTTTATTGAATGGGAAAACCGCGCCTGTGGTTCAATCTTTACCAACCATTCAAACCACCCAGGCTTGCCCCTTACTTGACCTGCGCCTCCTCCTTTACTTTTCTTCCTAACGACCATGGCCCACTCAGCGCAAAAACGGCAGGCTTTTCTCCAATGGACCTTCTTGGTCAGCGGCATCCTGATTTTCACCACCGGCCTGCTGGCCAAATGGCTCGCGCCCGAATTGTACGACCCGCTCGAACTACGGCTGTTGCTTTCCGGGCTCATGCTCCTGCCTGCCCTGCTTTCTTTCCGGTTCGCGGCTGTCCGGCACCATCTGGAGACGGTCGCCTACGTAACCACCGCCTTGGGCTTGGCTTGGTTTTGCTTATTGCTGGTCAAAAACCAATTCGCCCTGCATTACGTCGTCTCTGTGCCGGTCGCGCAAATTTTACTGGGCTTTGCCATCCCCCGCCTCCCGTATCTCCGGGCTTACCTCATCGGGTTTTCCCTGCTCGTCATCGGCCTGGGCCTCTGGACGGCACAGCCGGAGCAGGATTCGCTCCTGGGTCTTTTGATATTGGTGCCTTTGGGCGCCATAACGGGCTATTTTCTCCAGTGGCAGCGCTTGGCCAGCCTGAAAGCCTACCAAATCAAGGTAAAAGAGCTGGACGAGCTTTCCCACCACCTGGCCTGCATTCAGGCCAAACAAGCCGCCTTGCTGTCGGTGCCACATTTCAAAAGCGTCCTGCTCGATGAGCGGGGCTACGTGCAAGCCTTCAACCAGCCGGCCGAAGCCACCATTCTGGCCCTTTTTGGCAAACCCATCAAAGTCGGGGTTCACCTTACGGATTACGCCGTTTCTCCGGCTCACCGCGAGCAGGTCCTTCAAGCCATCGAGCAAGCCCGAGCAGGCCAGATCGTATCGGCCGACCGGGAACTGAAGCTCGCCGGGGAGAAGGTTTTCCTACGGGTGGTCTACAGCCCTGCCCATGACCAGCAGGGCCTGATGCATGGCGTGGTTTTCAGCCTGCGAGACCTTACCCTCGAATGGCAACGGGAAACCGCCCTGCGGCAGAGCAAAAACCGCTTCAAAGACGTGGTAGAAGCGGCCGGGGAGTACATCTGGGAAGTAGACGCCCAGGGCTGCTTTACTTTCCTTTCTGACCGGGTCACCCACATCTTGGGCTATGAACCCGCCGAGATGCTAGGCCATTCTCCCCTTTCCTATGTCCCCGAAGCGTACCGCTCGCAGGTGGTGGGCTGGCTCCAATCGTTTGATCCCCCGGTAGCCTTCCGCAACAAAGAGTTCCCCGGCAAGCATAAGCAAGGACAGGTCGTTTGGCAGTCGCTCAGCGGCAAGCCCTTTTTCGACGACCAGGGGACCCTGCTCGGCTTCCGGGGCGCTTGTATGGACATTACTGAGTCACGGGAGAATGCCATCTCCCTGCAAAAACGAGAAGCGGAGCAAAGTGCCCTACTCGATGCCGTGCCCGACTTGATCTTCCGGCTGGATGGCCAGGGCTATTGCCTGGATTTTCGTCCGGCGGTAAATGAGGCTTTTTATCCCGACC
>CAZIVQ010000050.1:0-10551 GCA_964542415.1 uncultured Bacteroidia bacterium
TGCCTTACCCGCAGGCTGCGAGCAGTGATGGCCCCATTACCCCTCAACCCCAGCCCCCATCATCTTGCCCTCAGATGAAGCTTACGCGGAGTTCATATTGGCTGAAATCCGGTGCCTATACCTTTTTGGAGAAATTTTCGCTCCAACTCTTCCGCTTTGGCAGCTTTTACCTGCTGGTGCGGGGCTTGACCAAAGAGCATTTTGGCATCTGGACGCTTTTCCTCATCATCAGTGCATTGGTGGAGGTGACCCGCATCGGACTAGTGCAGAATGCCCTGGTCAAATACCTCACCGCTACGCCCAATGAACGGGTGAGAGGCCGCATCAATACCGCCTCGCTCATCCTCAACATGCTAATCACTTCGATAAGTGTGTTGATGCTTTTTGCTTTGGCAGGGACACAGGAGTACTTCTGGGATTTGCTGTTGCTGGAAGAATTGCTCTACCTCTACATCTTCACCACCATTGCGCTGATCCCCTTTTTTCAGTTCAATTTCATCCAGCAAGCCAATTTTGATTTCCGGGGGATTTTTTGGAGTAACTTTGCCCGTCAGGGCTTTTTCTTTGTCTACGTCCTCTACTGCTATTTCAATCCTGAATATCCCTTCAAGCTGCTGCACCTGGCGGCGGCCCAAATCGTAGCGGCCCTGTTTGGCAGCGTGGTGGCCTATTGGCTGGCGCGGCCGTACCTGCGGTTTTCGGCCCGGCTGGATTTGAACTGGGTGCGGTGGCTTTTCAGCTACGGTAAATTTGTCGTCGGCACCAACCTCGGCTCCATGTTTAATAAGAGCATCGACCAGCTGATGCTGGGGGTGATGATCAACCCGGTGGCGGTGGCCATGTACGGCACGGCGGTCAAAGTCACCAACCTCGTAGAAGTACCCACCCAATCGATCGCGGCCATCGTCTTTCCCAAGAGTGCGCAGCAAGCCGAGGCAGAAGGGACGCGCAGTGTCCGGCATCTGTACGAAAAATCAGTGGGGGTCATCCTGGCGCTCATCATCCCGGGCATCGTCTTCGTGGTGCTCTTTCCGGACTTTGTGCTGCGCTTCATCGCCGGAGAGCGCTACCTCGATACGCGGCCGGTGCTACAGGTGACCATGCTCTACGGCTTGTTTGTGCCCTTTGCCCGGCAATTTGGCACCATGATGGACGCCATCGGTAAGCCCAAGCTCAACTTCTACCTCGTCCTGATCAGCGCCTTACTCAATGCCGTTTTCAATTACCTGCTGATCGGTCAATTTGGGGTGATCGGTGCCGCCTACGCAACCCTGACAACCTTCATCATCTTGTTTGTGGCCAATCAGGTGGTGCTCCACCAGGAGCTGGGGGTGCGCCCCCATTTTGCCTTTCTCTATGCCCTGAAGGTCTACCGCAACGGATTTCAGCTGATGTGGACTAAGGTGCGGGGAAGAAAAGCCACCCCGGCGCCCCCCAAAGCCGAGCCGGTCGAACCCCCCAGCGAATGAACCCAACTTACGACCTGATTTTCCTGGCCCTGACCCGCTGGGACGCACCCTACTCCTCCACGGCCTGGTCACTGGCCAAGGCCCTCTCACGCCATCGCCGGGTGCTCTACCTGGACAACCCCTTCACCTGGAAGGATGTGCTGACCCGAGGCAAAGAACCTGCCCTCTGGGCCCGGCGTGAGGCCTGGTCCCAAGGTTCGCTGGCGCTGCACGCGCCACTGCCGGCCTATCCCCAGCTGCGGGTGGCCACCCCCCCGGCCATGCTCCCGGTCAACTTCCTGCCCCCGGGCAGTCTATACGATCAGTTTTCCGCTGCCAATGACCGCTCCTTCGGGCGCTATCTGGGCCGACTGCTGCCGGCTGCACAGGTGCGGGACTACGTCCTGGTCAACGTCTTCAACCCCTTCTACGGCCGCTACCTGCCGCGGCCGCCCCGCCTGCGGGTCTACTACAGCGTGGACGCCATGGCCGAGTCGCGCTACGTGCAGAGGCACGGCCCCCGGCTGGAGCAGCTCGCCATGCAGCAGGCAGACCTAATCCTGGCCACGGCCACGGAGCTGGAGCGGGCGGCACGGCAGCAGACCACAGCGCCAGTCCACCTGCTGCCCAATGCGGCAGATGTGAGCCTTTTCTGGCAGGCCCGCGGGGGAAGCTTGCCTTGCCCGCCGGTGCTGGCAGGAGAAACCCGCCCGGTGCTGGCCTACATGGGTTCTCTGGACCACCGCATGGACTATGAGCTGCTGGCCGCCGTGGCGCGACTGCATGCCGATAAGCTGCTGCTGCTCATTGGGCCGCAGCAAGGAGGCTACGAGCCGGTCCTGGAAGCCCTACCCAACGTAAAGCTGGCCGGGCGGCAGCCGCTGGAGGCCTTGCCGGCTTTCCTCGCGCGGGCCCAGGTGGGCCTGATTCCGTTTCGCTGCAATGCCCTCACCCGCAGCATCTATCCGCTCAAGCTCAACGAGTACCTCGCGGCGGGCCTACCGGTGGTGGCGACGCCTTTTTCGCCTGACCTGAGGAGCCGGGATGCCGGGCTCCGCCTAGCCAACGGGCCCGAGGATTTTGCCCAGGCTATCGGGAAAGCCCTGGCCGAGCAGGATCTGGAGAAAGCCGCCCGGCGCGATGCTTGGGTGAAGCAGCAGGACTGGCCAAACCGAGCAAAGGAATTCGAGGCGCTGGTGGCCAAATACGCCGGGACAGGTTAAGCACGCATTTGGCCAAATACCCTGCTAAACTGACCGCTAAGGGAAAAGCCGCTAGGGGATTGGTGATTACTGCTTAAATAGTAGCCTCAAACGGTCGCAGAAGCAAAGCTTGTTATGTCTGTTGATCGTGCTTTTTCCTAAAAAATTGAGGAGTAACATGAATCGCCCTTCCCCTAAACCCCCCCAATATGTGCTCTCCCGGCACGAGAGAATCCACGAGGCCATTGTATTAGGTGTTTGCCTGCTGGTTTGTGTAGGATTCTTCGTCAAGATCGTTTTTCTGTAAGCCGTCTATCAAGATACCTTCCAAGTTGCCAGCCGTAAACCTAAATCAAAACCGGGTGTACTAGCTCCCTTTTTCGCAGCAGCGATAAACGTGACCCGATTTTCCCCCAACGCCCGGTTTTTTCTCCCATGACCGCGGGAGTGTCTTAGGAACGCTCGTCTTTACCCTGTTCGCGCATGTCAGAATTTCTCTTCAAAGTCAGTGACAAGCCATCCCGGCCGCGGCTGGGGGCGCAGCTACGACACGGGCTGCGTGAACAGTTGTTGATCCACAAGCTCAACAGCAGCTGGGGGTATGCCATCCTGACCGGGCTCTCCTTTTTGCTGGCCTACCAGGCAGGCCACCGAGGAGTGGGCCCGACCTTGGGCCTGCTGGCGGGCATCGTCTTGGTTCCTGCCCTGATTGCGGCGATGTTACAACCCCGTTTTTCGCTGTACATGGTACTGGGGGTCGGGTTCCTGGTTCCGGGAATCGACCGCTTGCTGCCCGAACTGGCGGCTAGCGGGTTGATCGACTTGATCTTGATCCTTGGTATGTTTGGGATTTTCATCCGGCAGACCCAAGTGCGAAACTGGTGGTTTGCTTATTCGCCCCTTACCCTGGCCGTGCTGCTGTGGTGGGCGTACAGCTGTTTTCAGCTTCTCAATCCTACTTCTCCCGGCCTGGAGGCTTGGATGTATGCCGTCCGCGGCCAATCGGCCTGGATGGTGCTTTTCATTTTGGGCTTGTATGGCCTGGATGACTTGCTGCACATTCGCCGCCTGGTGCGGCTCTGGGTGGGACTGGCCTTGCTGGCCGGGGCCTATGGCCTGCTTCAGGCCTACCGGGGCCTGCAAGGCTTCGAATGGCAATGGGCCATGTCTGATGCCGATCTCTTTGAAAAAGTCTACACCTGGGGCGAATTGCGGGTATTTTCCTTCCTCTCCGACCCTACGATATTGGGGGTTTTGATGGCCGTATCCACCCTTTTCTGCCTGGTCTTTGTGCTGAGTGACTGGGTTAAGACCTGGCAAAAAGTGCTGCTGGGCCTGGGCTCGGTGGTGATGATCGCGGCGATGGTCTATTCGGGTACCCGCACCGCTTTTCTGGTGCTGCCCATTGGCTTTGGGTTTGTGGTACTGCTCAACCCCCGCCGAAAATGGATCATGACCGGGCTGGCCGGGCTGATCCTGGCGGTTTCGCTGCTGTTTTTGCCTAGCGAGAATGTGTACCTCCGGCGCTTTCAGAGTGCCTTTTTTCCGCTACAGGCCCAGTCGGTGCAGGTAAGGCTGAAAAACCAGGCCTACATCCAGCCCTATGTGCAGGCCCACCCCATCGGGGCGGGCATGGGCAGTACCGGTAGCTGGGGACAGCGTTTTGCCCCTGAGACCATGCTGTCGATGTTTCCACCGGACAGCGGCTACGTGCGCATTGCGGTAGAAATGGGCTGGATCGGGCTGCTGCTTTACTGCGGCCTGCTTGGCACGGTGCTTTGGGTGGGGGTGCGCAACTATTTCCGTACCCGTGACCCGCGCCTGAGAACTTATTACCTCGGTTTTCTGGGAGTGACCATGACCCTGATCGTAGCCCATTACCCGCAGCAGGTTCTCTTTGACCCCCCACTGTCGCTGATTTTTTTTCTCAGCATGGCAGCCATTGTGCGCCTGCGGCAATTTTCCCCGATGGCTGAATCAAGTGACCGTTTAGATTAATTTGTTGACGGTTGGCTCGGTCCTTACTGGCGAATTGCCGAAAAGCCTGCATGTTAGCAGCAGTTTTTTACCCTTCTCTGGTTATCTCCCCTCTCAGCCGCTTCCCGGGCTGGGATGTTATCGGCTGCATGAGGCCGCCAACTTCTTCATAAGGTATTCTCTTTCCTTGTCGTTTCCATGCTGTACAACACGCTAGAATTCGGCTTTTTTTTCCTCCTGGTATTCGGGCTGTACTGGTTTGTGGTTCACCGCAACCTCAAGGCGCAAAACCTGCTGATCCTGGCTGCCAGCTATGTTTTTTATGGCTGGTGGGACTGGCGTTTTCTCTCACTGATAGCCTTCAGCTCGCTGGTGGACTACGTGGCGGGCTACATGGTGGGGACCAAGGAAAATGAGCGGGTGCGCAAAGCCTGGGTGACCACGAGCCTGATCGTAAACCTGGGCCTGCTGGGGGTATTCAAGTACTACGGCTTTTTTGTCGACAGCTTCATCGACCTGGTGGCGGGCTTTGGCTATACGCTTTCAGAACGGAGCACGAGCATCATTTTGCCCGTAGGGATCAGCTTCTACACCTTCCAGACGCTGAGCTATACCCTGGATGTGTACCGGGGGCGGATGAAGGCGGCGACCGATCCGGTGGCCTTTCTGGCGTATGTGAGCTTTTTTCCGCAGCTGGTAGCAGGCCCCATTGAGCGGGCTTCCAACCTGCTGCCGCAGTTTTATCGGGCACGGACTTTTGACGTGGAGCGGGCCAAGGACGGCTTGCGGCAGGTGCTCTGGGGCCTGTTCAAGAAAGTGGTGATCGCCGACACCACCGGCACGGCTGTGGAATATATTCTAGCGTATCAAGCAGAACTGCCTGGCTCCGTGCTGGCCATGGGCGTGTTCTTTTTCGCCATCCAGCTCTATTGTGATTTTTCTGGCTATTCAGACATCGCCATCGGGACCGCCCGGTTACTGGGCTTCGACCTGATGAAGAACTTCAACTATCCCTTCTTCGCCCGGGATATGCTGGACTTCTGGCGGCGCTGGCACATCTCGCTCACTTCCTGGTTCAAGGACTACGTGTTCCTGAGCCTGAACCAAAGCAACAAAGCAAACCGGAAGTGGGTCACCATCCGCAATTATATTCTGACCTTCACCGTCAGCGGGCTCTGGCATGGCGCCAACTGGACCTTTGTGATCTGGGGGTTGCTCTGCGGGCTGTATCAGGTGCCCTACCTGCTGTTTCCTAAGCTGCGGACCAATGTCCGGCAGACCCGGCCACCCTTTACCGTGATCGGGACGCTCAAGGCCGCCTTTCAGGTGGGGCTCACCCTTTCGCTGAATTGCCTGGCGCTGGTGTTCTTTTTTTCAAAGAATGTACAGTTTGCCCTGGCGTACTTTGCCGAAATATTTTCCCGTACCCTGTTTACCTTTCCCAACATTTACCGCAAGCACCTGGCCTGGCTATTATTATTCATTGCCGTAGAGTGGCTGCAGATGTACTACAAAAAGACCTATCCGCTCCAGATTGAGCACTGGCATCCGGCCTTGCGCTGGAGCATTTATTACGGCATGGTACTGGCCGTACTGTATTTCAACTATGACCGACGGGCGTTTGTGTATTTTCAATTTTAAATGAGAGGGCAATTTTTCAACGCAAATCTCGGACCCCAGAGAAACCGGGGGGGCGCAAAGGAATCGCCAAGACCGCAGAGAAACCGCCCACTTGATTGTGCCTAAAAATGTCTTTACCTATTATGGACAAGCTGTAGAAAACCCCGTTTCAAAATAAGCAATAACCCTCACGCCTCAATTACGGTCTGTCTCATTTCTCAACTCTCATTTCCCATCTCTTTTCCTCTCCATGAACCGCTTCCTCCAGAGATTTGCCTTATTCAGCCTACCGGTACTCCTGTTGCTGGGGGCGTTGGAAGTGCTACAGCATATCTTGCCTAACAATTACACCCACAAAAAACAACTCCTGGAAGCGAAAGCGAGCGAGATTGAGACCCTGATCCTGGGTAGTTCTCATACTTATCTGGGCATCAATCCCGAGTATTTGGAAAACGAGGCATTCAACTTGGCTTCGACCGCGCAGACACTTTATTTCGATAAGTTTTTGGTGGAAAAGTACCTCGACCAGCTCCCACAGCTCAAGCGGGTGATCGTGCCGGTGTCTTATTCCTCTCTGGGGACGGAGTCTTACTTAAACCCTGGCGACTATAACAGGAGCTACCATTTTGCTCACTTCTACGGCAGTCAGGCCTTTGTGGGGATGCTGGAACTGCGTCGGCTAAGCCTGGTTTCACTATTTTCGATCAAAAAAGCGGTGGACCGCAGCATTGACTATTATACGGGGCAGGATTCGCTGGTCGAATTTGCCCCTAACGGCTGGTACCCTACCGATGTGCAGCGAGACCTAAAGCAAAATGGTATTGATGCAGGAACTTTCCACGATGCCTACTACGACTCCAGCCTCTTCGGTACCAACCTGGGCTACCTGGAAGATATGCTGGCGCGCTGCCGTGAGCGGCAGGTAGAGGTGATCTTCCTTTCTATGCCGATGCATCCCCATTACCTGAAGGTAGTAAAACAAGCGCGCTACGAGGCTATGGTTACCAAAATGGATTCGTTCGCAGCAGCCCAAGCGGTTACTTACCTAAACTTTACTGAAGATTCCCGCTTCGCGGATGCCGATTTTTTCGATTCTAACCACCTGCGGACCCAAGGTGCCGAGAAATTTACGAAAATGCTCACCGACAGCTTGCGTAAGCTGAGCGGTGCCCAGGTTACGGCCGCTCAGCTTCGCTGAGCCTTCCCCGGGGCTTTGAAAGGGCTTTTGCTGCAACAGCTGTTCTTTTTTAGAAAGGCTAAATTCTTACATATTTCAATTTTCGAAATTTACCCCTGCGTCATCCGCTTGCTTGGGGCTCAGTGGATTATAGCCCAGAAAACAGGTGCTTTGAGAACGATGAGGTTAAACATGCCATTGGTACCAGATAATTTACCATTCAATCTTACCTGGCTGGAAAAGGGAAAGGGTTGTGCTAATTTCGATAGACCAAGTAATCTACCCGGCTTTTTTCCACCTCATTGGATTCACAAAAACACATGAAGTCCCTGCGTCATCTCCTTATGGCCCTGCTCCTGCTGTTTGTGCAGGGATTCGGGTCAGCAGCTCGGGCCCAAGATGCCTATTACTGGGCTTTTGACGAGCCCCAGACACTCTTCCCTAACCCCTCCGCTGTCCTGGTCACCCTCGAAGCCGGCACCTCCCTGCCAGTAGTAGCGCAGCGCAAGCTGCCTGCCGGGATATCAGAAGTCAAGCTGATGGCCCGCAGCGAGCAGCTGATGGTGAAGCTGACCCAGCCCCTGGCTGGCCAGCCCGATCAGGTGGCTCTCCATTTGGGGCTTCCGCCTCAAAGCGTGAAACAGGTGATCCCTGGCTGGAAGCTGGCCGATGGCCTGGACCTATGGCTCAGTAATCGCCTGGCTTTCATGCCAGGTCCCCACTACCAGCCCGAAGCCCTGGAAGCCCTGCTGCGCGGCTACACAGGGGCCCAGCTACGCCCGGCTCGCTTTGGCCGCCACCTGGAAATCACCCTCCCCGACCCGGCGGCAACCCTCCCCCTGGCCAATGCCATCTACGAAGCTGGGCTGGCCGAATGGAGCCAACCCGACTTCGTCGTTTCAGCCCGAGCCTATAACAATAAGCCGGATGATCCCTACTACGACCAACTCTATTACCTGGAGAGCGATGGTACCAAATTCTTCAACAAGGAAATTGGCTTAACTCGCGCCTTGGCTGACAATGACCTTGATGCCTTAGATGCTTGGAAAATTACCAAAGGCAGCAGCGACATCACCATAGCCCTGATCGACGAGGGACTGGATGAGCATGAAGACCTCAAGGATAGCCTGGGCAACTCGCGGATTCTGCCAGGCTTTTGCCCCACCGACAGCACCAACACTGGCCAGCCACTCTTCGACTCTACGGCTCATGGCATGGGTTGTGCCGGCATCATGGCCGCTTCCCACAATAATAAAGGCGTTTCGGGCATCGCACCAGAAGTAAAACTGCTTCCAGTTACCGTCCGTTTTGGGGGGGGGACCATGAGCGAGTATGCAGAGGCCATCGACTGGGCTTGGCAAAACGGAGCCGATGTCATCAATATCTCTTGGGGGATCCCGCGCGAATGTGACCCCAACTTTTCTCCTCTGGTTAAGCAGGCGATTACTGATGCCATTACCCTAGGGCGCAACGGCCGGGGCTGTGTAATCACTGCGGCAGCAGGCAATGATGCCAACTGTGTGAGTTTTCCAGCCAGCATCCCCGGCGTCATCGCGGTAGGGGCCATCGACCACGAAGGGGACCATTCTTCCTACTCCAACTTCGGCCCCGACCTTGATCTGGTGGCCCCTACTGCCTATTCGCTGGACCAATCCAACATCCACACCCTCGACCGGCCCGACACCTTGGGCTACAATTCTGGCGGATACTGGGACTTAGCAGAAATCCAATATACCCGCTGGTTTGGTGGCACTTCAGCAGCCTGCTCGCAAGTGGCAGGCGTGGCTGCCCTACTTTTGTCCTTCGATGACAACCTCAACCAGGCTGATGTGCGCAGCCTGCTGCTCAATTCAGCCAATGACATCGGCGCTCAAGGCTTCGATAATCTGTTTGGCTATGGGCGGGTAAACGCCCATGACGCCTTGGTATTACTACAAAACAGCAACTTCCCGGTGGAGTTTAGCCAGTTTTTTGGCCGCTGGGAAGGTGGTACGGTAGCGCTGAGCTGGGAGACGCTGAGCGAACTTCAAAACGATTTCTTCGCGGTCGAGCGCAGTGCCAACGGTACGAGCTTCACGGTCCTCGGTACCCTAGCCGGAGCTGGCAATAGCCAAACGGTGCAGCAGTACCATTTCCGCGACCTAGCACCTCTGGCAAGCCGCAATTACTATCGCCTGCAGCAAGTAGACCTCGACGGTAGCTTTAGCTATTCGCCGGTGATCCAAATCCAAGCGGGTGAGGCCCCCCTGGGCTTGCTCAACCTCTATCCGCAGCCCGCCCAAGACCAGCTGACCCTGCAATGGGCCAGCGAAGGGGCCGGAACCCTGCGCGTGGAGTTGCTTGACTTACGAGGACGCTCCCTGCTCAGGCAGGCGCATAGCCTGTCCGCTGGGCAGTCGGCAGTTCCACTAAGCCTGCCTGCTTTGCCTCCCGGCTCCTACCTGCTCCAACTCCAACCGGCTACCGGGCCGGTGGTACGCCAAAAATTATTGATTAAGCCCTAACTCCTAGCTGGGCTTGTATCCGCTTCCGGCTCTGAGCCGGAAGCTTTTCTTTGACCCAACCCTCTTTGTAGCAGCCGAAAACTAAGTAACGCGAGAAAAATAACCTCCCGATTTTGTCCCGGCTCGTCGGGAGATCTTGTTCGCAGACAAGGATTCAACATCGAGTGGTTGGCGGGCCAAATCGCGAAAGCGTGGGATTAAGGGCCCCACGCTTGAGCCCTGACGCCGTATACGGGCAAGTCGTAGATCCCCCGGCACACCGGGGGGAGATCAAGCCAAAAGCAGAATTTATTTTTTGAGCGTTACTAAGTCCCCTTTCCTTCCTGGGTATTAGCCAGAGAATAAGCTTTCAATTTTGCCGCAATTCTCAGCAGGCGTAAAATATTTCGGTTCAACTACATTTTTGGTGATCGGGGCCGGGTTATCGAAGATCCTCCTTGGGAGAAAAACCCGGCACGGCAACGCTTTTATTCCCTTCAAACGCTGCTTGCACCCTCTAATTTTATAGTTGAACCCGTTATTTTAAGCTAAAAGAAGCAACACTTTGACCATAAAGACTGTTATTTATTAAATTATGCGAATTAACAGTTAAAAAAGAGGGTCAGGAACGCTGCGGCTACCTT
>CAZIVQ010000051.1:0-3792 GCA_964542415.1 uncultured Bacteroidia bacterium
AGATCGTTTCACGTGACTGGAGTTCAGACGTGTGCTCTTCCGATCTGCCTGACCGTGGCTCAGCGCGTGCTGCCGAAGGTCTCGGTCGAAGGCATCATTCAGAATGACTACAAACAAACCACCAACCTCACCGTCCTGGGCCGGGTCCACAACAACCTCATCTCCCGCCGTTGGAACCTCTACTATGGCGGCGGCTTCCATACCGGCATCAACACCGAAACCGGTGGCATTCTTGGGGTCGATGCCGTGGGTGGCATCGAGCTTTCGCTCTTCCGGCTCAACGTCTCTTATGATTTCAGACCCCAATTCGACTTCGGGGAGAATGGGGGGTTTCGTGGTCATACCGCTTTTTCCATTCGCTATGTCTTCGTTAAGGGCAATGCCGTGAAGAAGTGGCAGAAAAAGCGTAAGAAGAGAAAACGCCAGAAAAATAAAGGCAGGTGGATCAAATTTTAGCGATAAAACCCAAGGCTCGGGCTCTCTACCTGGGCCTTGGGTTTTTTTATCGCTGATAAAGCAGGTCGGGGCCGATCATCTGCGGGGGCTGCCAGTGTTGTCCGGCGGGTAACTTGGGGGCCGGCAGGCCTTCTCCCAATACCTTGGGGCTGACAAAGCGCAGCGCCTGATCGTATAACCCGCTGTCGAGCAGGGGCTGCAAAACCTGCCTACCCCCTTCTACCAGAACGCTACAGATCCCCGCCTCCTCGTATAGCTGCCGGAACAAAGCTTTAGGGTTCTGCCAATGGACCGTGGCGAGGTAGCTAACCGCGCCTGCCGCTGGCTGGGCCCGGTCAGTGAGGACCAAGGTAGGGGCCCCGTCGCTCAGCAGGGTGAGAGCCGGGTCGAGACGGCCGTAGCGATCGAAAACGATGCGCAGGGGATCGGGGCCGGGAAAATGCCGGGTGTTGAGGCGGGGGTTGTCCACGGCGGCGGTGCGGCGCCCGACCAAGATGCTCTGGTGCTCCGCCCGCAGCCGGTGTACCCATCGGTTGACAGGGGCCGCGGTGAGCGCCACCGGCTGAAGCTGTCCTTCGGGTCCTATGCCCGCCAGGTAGCCGTCTTGGCTCTCGGCCCATTTGAGGGTGAGAAAGGGGCGTTTGAGTCGTTGGTTGACGAAAAAACTGCGGTTGAGTCGCTCGAAAGGGCTGGGGTCTGGGGCCATTAAGACCTCGATGCCTGCCTCAAGCAGGCGCTCCAGGCCACGGCCGGCCACCTGGGGGTTGGGATCCAGGCTACCGATGACCACCCGGGGAATCTTATGGCTCACGATCAGGTCGGCACAAGGCGGGGTGCGCCCGTGATGGCTGCAAGGTTCCAGGCTGACGTAGAGCGTGGCTTGCGACAGCAGGCTTTTGTCCTGCACCGCCCGGATAGCGTGGACCTCGGCATGCGGCTCGCCCGCCCGGCGATGAAAGCCTTCGCCTATGATGCGGCCTGCCTGCACCACCACCGCGCCTACCTGTGGGTTGGGGAGGGTGCCGCTACCTCCCAGCGCGGCGAGTTGGAGGCTGCGCTGAAGTAAAAGCCGGTCGGCATCGGAGAGCATGAGGGAGAAAAAGAGGGTGGGGGGGAGGCAAAAAGCTGAATATCAATGGATTAGCAAACGGGCGGCCGGGCACAAAAAAGGGTAAGAACCATATCGCACCGATCAACTCCCTACCGCTGCTTCCTTTCGGACCTGACGGAGTTCAGGAGGATCTGGTCGTATAGCCTTACCCACCGCGAAAGTAGAAAGCTTTCGGCAAACCACAAAATAAACTTCGTTTTGGGCTTTACTTTTGCTTAACAATAGGTTTATTCTGCGGCAACATTGAAAAAGCCCAGCAAGCAAAAAGGAACGGTTTCCAGGCGTCAGCAGGGAAGAGGTCCTGCCAATCCTGAAATCCTGTCCATTCTGTAAATCTCCGGTGCCCGGAGTCCCAGACCTGTCCATTCTATAAATCCTGTCCCATTCTGTAAATCCTGTCCCATTCTGTAAATCCTGTCCCATTTTATAAATCCTGTCCCCAATTTCGTATATTAAGCCCAAAATATACCCCATGAAATCTTTCCAGACCCTACTGCTGTTTCTTATGCTCACTGGCTTGGCCTTCAGTGCCGCTGCCCAGACCCCTCAGGCTACCTCGGTAAAACCTGTGCCTGCGGTTTCCCCCTCCCGGGCGGATGTGGCCCGCGCGCTCATTGACCTGCCCGAGGTAGACTGGGCAGATCAGGCCGCCAAAGACGCGGGCGTCGAAGCTATTTCCGCTCTCAAAGGGGTGGTGAAGGTCATAGTTGGCGGCAATAGCCACGGTTTTCACGTGATCTACTATAAGGGTAAAACCAGCTATGCTCAGATCGCCGAAGCCCTGGAAGCCCAGGGATACGTGGTAGAAGTATTGGCTCCGTCTAATTCCAAAAAGTAGACAGGGGTTTTCCGCTGTCCTTTGCCCTTGCCCTGCGGAAATGTTTGTATCTTGCGCCCGCTTTGTGGCTGGAAAGCCGCATGAAGTCCTTTACGGGGCTACTTGCGGCTTTTGGCTTTTGCGAAGCCCGGGCCCCGGGTGGTATAAGCGACAGGCAAACCGGTCCGAAGCGTAATCCCCTGCTTTTTGCCCTCAATTCCTGACCCATGTACCCCAGAATCAGCGACCTGATCAACGACCTTTTCGGTACCGATATCCTGCTACCGATCCAGTCATTTGGCTTTTTTGTAGCTATGGCCTTTTTGGTGGCCTATTGGCTGCTCGACCAGGAGCTGAAGCGCAAGCAAGCTGAGGGCATCTTTGCCACCCGTACCCTGAAAGAGAAGCAGGGCGGCCCCCTCAAAGAGACCGAAATCGTGGTCAATTTTGCCTTGTTTGGGCTCGTCGGCTACAAGCTCGGGTTGATGTTCGAGGACTACAGGGGATTTGCCAGCGACCCGCAAAGCGCGATTCTCTCGGCAGAAGGCTCTTTTCTCTGGGCGTTTCTCTTCGCCTTAGCCGGGGGCGGCTTTAAATTTTACCAGTACTGGCAGCACCGCCATGACAAGCCCAAAACGGTAGAAGTAACCCGGGGCATCCGCGATGAGCTGGGGACAATCTTTACCATCGCCTTCGTCGCCGGGATCCTGGGATCCAAGATTTTTCACAACCTCGAATACTGGGACGACTTCGTTCAGGACCCTATCCGGGCGTTGACTTCTTTTGATGGATTGACGTTCTACGGGGGGTTGATCTGCGCGGCGATAGGGATCGCCTGGTACGTGCGGAAAAAAGGCTTTCCGGTCTTGCCTTTTGCCGATGCGGTCGCCCCGGCCCTGATGATTGGTTATGGCGTAGGTCGTATCGGCTGCCAAACTGCCGGCGATGGCGACTGGGGCATCGTCAACACCGCCCCCAAGCCCGGCTGGCTCTCTTGGGCTCCAGATTGGGTGTGGGCCTATGACTATCCCCACAACGTGCTCAAGCGCGGCGTACCCATCGAGGGCTGCGAAGGAGAATACTGCATGCGCCTGGCCGAAACGGTGTTTCCCACGCCCTTCTACGAGACCCTGATGGCGGTCGCCATTTTTGCCCTGCTCTGGGCCTTGCGCAAGCGGATGCCTTTTTGGGGACAAATGAGCGGTCTCTACCTCTTCTTCAATGGCCTGGAGCGCTTCCTCATCGAAAAAATTCGGGTCAACGCTACCCTCGAACTGTTTGGGTGGGAGGTGACCCAAGCGGAGATCATTTCCACCCTGCTCATGATTGCTGGCGTGGTGGTGTTCTTCCTGGCCACCTTCAAATGGAAGTTTGGAACTACTAAAAAAGAATAAGCACCCTCTCCCGT
>CAZIVQ010000051.1:3892-10538 GCA_964542415.1 uncultured Bacteroidia bacterium
CCCATCGCCCAGTCGCTCTTCGCTCATGTCAGACAAAGGCTTCATCAAACACCATAGTACCCCGGAGGAATACCTCGCGGAGCGGGATGAAGACAACCTCTACGACCACTACACCCTGATCGCCACCCAAGGGCAGCGTCCTTTGCGGGTAGACAAATTTCTCTCCAACCTATTGCCCTTCACCACCCGCTCAAAGATCAAAAACGCTTCGCAGGCCGGGTCTATCACCGTCAATGGCCAAGCGGTCAAAGTTTCCCATAAGGTCCGGGCCGGGGATGAGGTGAAAATCATGCTGCCCTACCCGCCGGCGCCTTCTTTGGAGGCAGAAGATATCCCCCTGGACATCCGCTATGAAGACGAGGACCTGATCATCTTGCACAAGGCGGCGGGCATGGTCTGCCATCCGGCATTGGGCCACCGCAGCGGGACCCTGGTTCACGGCTTGTTGTGGCATTTTGAGCACCTGCCAGCGGCCAAAGGCCACCCCGAGTTTCCCCGCCCCGGGCTGGTGCATCGCCTCGACAAAGACACCACGGGCATCATGGTGATCGCCAAAAACGAATTTGCCATGGCCCACCTGGGCAAGCAGTTTTTTGACCGGAGCAGCGACCGGAGCTATGTGGCCCTGGTGTGGGGAGATGTGAAGGAGGACAAGGGCCGCATTGAGGCGCACATCGGGCGGCACCCTTCCAACCGCAAGATTTTTTATGCCTATGCCGATGGCAGCGTGGGCAAGTATGCCGTGACCCACTATGAGGTGCTGGAGCGGTTTGGGCCGCTTACCCTCATTCAATGCAAGCTAGAAACCGGTCGTACCCATCAAATCCGGGTGCATTTGAAGTCCCTGGGCCATCCCCTCTTTATGGACCGCGAATATGGGGGAGACCAGATTCAGGCAGGGCCGCCGGTAAAGAAATTCCAGCAGATGATGCGTAACTGCTTTGGCTACTGTCCCCGGCAAGCCCTGCACGCCAAAACTCTTGGGATCACTCATCCCCAAAGCGGGGAGCGCCTTTTCTTCGATAGCGACATCCCCGAAGACATGATGGCGGTGCTGGAGAAGCTGCGCCGCTGGGCGTGAGTCAGGGTTCAGGGTTCCCACGCGGTCAGGGCTCCTCACCAGTCCTGCCTTTGCCCCGACAGCGTTAACCGTGAAGCAATCAGGATCAGGACAAAAAAAACGCTGGCAGCGATCGAAATCGTTGCCAGCGTTTTGGATTTGTGGAAGCAGTGGATCGGGTCTACATCGGCCACTTGATGCTGCAACCGACGGCTTTTTCGCCGGTATTTTCGACGGGCTCACCGGCGAGGAGGGCGTCTACGGCGGCTTCGACATATTTCTGGTCACCGGGGGTGGTTGACTTATGGTTGTTGTCGATGGCCCCGATGTAGCGGACAATCAGCTGGCCTTCCTCGTTTTTCTGCAACAAATAGGTGTGGGGGGTCACCTTGGCGCCAAAGCGCTTGGCGACCAAAGATCCATTGTCGACCAGATACGGGAAGGTAAACTCCTTCTCCCGGGCGCGGGTTTGCATCTCGGGGAAGGCGTCACCGGGCTGCCGTTCCGGGTCGTTGGGGTTGATGGCAATGACGGGGTAGCCCTGATCGGCGTACTTCTCATCTAATTCGAGGATACGCTGCTCGTAGTTCTTGGCGATCGGGCAGGTATTGCAGGTGAAAATGACCAGGAATCCCTCCGCGTCTTCGTAGTCAGCCAGGGAGAGTGCTTCTCCGTTGACGTTCTTGAGGGTAAAGTCCTCGACCGGGTCGCCTACGCTGTATTGCGCCTGAACCAAGCTGAGGCCGATAAAAAAAGGCAGGAGCAGAAAGGTGAGCTTTTTCATGAATAGTGAAGGTTAAGGTGAAATGTAGAAAGCAAAAGGAAGCATCGGTTTTGGGGGAAAATGAGAAATGGTTTGGCAAACGAATGGGGGGATGGTTGCTGCCAACCAGGTAGGCGCAGAAACCAAGCGGGGTCATCGTTCTGAGGAACTGACGGCTTTTTCTATCACCGGCTGCACCCATTCTCGCAAGGCTTCATAGGTAAATTCCTGGGCGGCAAATTCCCGCACCTCCGCTCCCCGGTGGATCAGCAGGGAAGCCGGGATTTCCCCGTACCAATCGGGTCCTCCCACCCCGTCGATCCAAGCGTTGTCGTCGTGGGCATCGTGCAGGTAAATTACCGGCAGGTCGACTTTGCGTAAGGCCAGCATGCGGGGGATAGCCGTTTCCCAATTTTGCTCGAAATCGAGGCTGAGTAGCACCACCTTGAGGGGCTGATCGGCAAAATCTGCTTGTAATTGCTGAAAATGAGGGAGCTCCGCCACACAGGGCTTGCACCAGGTCGCCCAAAAATTATAGACGTAGACCGTGTCCTCATGGGGGGCGGCAGAAGCCAGAAAGTCCGCCGTGCCGAGGCTTGGTACGGCCTGAGAAAAGAGCGGGGCAGTGGCCATACCCACCCAAAAGCAACAAACAAAAACCCGAAGTTTCATGGTTTTTCAACGATTCGGGCGCCACTTTGGTTCATTCCTGCTTGGGAGGTTGATAAGTTAAAGGAGAATACGCAACTTTTCATTTAACTCACAAGTTTAAGCACTGAATTATCCGCTTATTCTTGCCACTTGCTTCTTGTCCTTGCCTTCCATGATTTCTCTTACCTACCATGAATTTCTCGCTCAAAAATACTGATGGTCGCCAAGTGTCTCTGGCCGATTATCCCGAAGCCAAAGGCTTTATTTTGGTTTTTACCTGTAACCATTGTCCCTACGCCATCGCTTATGAGGACCGTTTGCAGGCCCTGCATGACAATTTTGCCCCTCAGGGCTTCCCCCTGATTGGGATAAATCCCAACGATGCCAGCCGCTACCCGCAAGACTCCTATGCGAACATGCAGCGGCGGGCGCAAGAAAAAGGATTTTCCTTTCCCTACCTTCACGACGCAAGTCAGGAGGTGGCTAGGCTCTTTGGCGCAGAGCGTACCCCCCATGCTTTTGTGCTGCAACGCGGCTCGGATGGGGAGAATTTTCGGGTGGTCTACCAAGGGGCCCTCGACGACAACTACCAGAACGCGGCCTTGGTGCGTGAGTCCTATGTAGCGGAGCAGGTGCAGCAGCTCATCGAAACCGGTCGTAGCGGCTACACCGAGACGGCCCCGATTGGGTGCAGCATCAAGTGGAAAATCAGCCAGGCAATTTGAGTATTCTTTCTGCTACGGTACGGGAATTTGCGGCAGCAGAAACTGCCTCCTTGCGCCACCGGTTGCTAGGTTGGGTGGCACAGTTCCCTTACGCGGCCTTTCTGGATAGCTGCGAAAGTCCCATCGACCGCCATGGGCGCTATGAATGGCTGATTGGGGTGGCCCGGCAGCCGTCCATTTGCCTAACCGATCCCTCCTCCTTGGAAACCGCCCCTGACACCTGGCTGATGGGCGGCTTGTCTTACGAGCTAAAAAATGCGTACGAGCCCCGGCTGAGCAGCCGCCATCGACCGGCAGTGGCCTTCCCGCCGGTGAGCCTCTTTGCCCCGGAGCTGGTGATTTACCGGTTGCGGGGCGAAAACCGCTTGCACCTGTGGGGGCGGGAGGATTGGCTGCCGCCTCTGGACGAATTGCCGGCGCTGTCGGCAGGTAATGGCTTTGTCGGCCCGGCCCCGGCCCTCGAGCCCTTGGCTTCGCGGGCAGCTTACCTGCGCACGGTCGAGCAGCTACGCACCCACATTGGCGAAGGCGACTGCTACGAAGTGAACCTCACCCAGGAATTTCGGGCGGCGGCCGCACCGCAGCGGCCGGAGCAGCTTTTTGCCGCGCTGACCGAGGTGTCGCCGGTGCCTTTCGCCGCTTTTTTTCGCTGGCAGGACCGCTACCTGCTCAGCGCCTCGCCCGAGCGCTTTTTGCAGCTGCGAGACGGCCATTTGCTGTCGCAGCCGATCAAGGGGACTGCCCCCCGCAGCGAAGACCCGGTAGAGGACGCCCGCTTGCGCGAGGCCTTGCTGGCCTCGGAAAAGGAGCGGGCCGAAAACGTGATGATCGTCGACTTGACGCGCAACGACCTGCATCGTTGTTGCGAGACGGGCAGCGTGAGCGTGCCTCACCTCTTTGAAATCCAGCGGTTTCCGCAGGTGCATCAGATGGTGTCGACGGTGCAGGGGCGCTTGCAGGCAGGCCTGCGCTGGCCAGAGATCCTGCGAAGGACCTTTCCGCCGGGCTCCATGACTGGCGCACCCAAAGTCAAGGTAATGGAACTGATCGACCGCTACGAATGGAGCGGCCGCGGCCTCTACGCCGGCTCGGTGGGCTATGTGACGCCTTCGGGCGAATTTGACTGGAACGTGGTGATCCGTTCGCTGGCCATCGACCGGGCGCAGCCGGTGATGAGCTACCATGTGGGCGGGGCCATCACCTACGATTCGGAGGCCGGGGCAGAATACGACGAGACCCTCGTCAAAGCCCGGGCGATTCGCCGGGTGCTGCAATGAGGCGGGGGTCCGGTGCGGCGTGAGGTGCCTGGAGGGCCGAACGTAGTGAGGGTCCGGAGCCGAAGGCGGAGGACGGAGCGCAGCGAACCCCGGAAGGGACCGGCCCCCCCGGTAGGCTTGCCTTACCGGGGGGGACACGCCCTGAAGAGGGGAATACGGGAATATGGAAATAGGGGAATAGGGGGGGGCTTGCAGCGGGTGGTAAGGGGCTACCCTCAGCGCAGGGAGTAGCTCTGGCGGAGGGTGCCATCAAGGATGACAAGGGCGGGGAGTTGGGTGCGTCCGGCGGCGTTGCGGAGGTAGCCGTGGAAGGTGCCGCCGATGATTCGGTTGGTGGTGTCGAGTTCAGTGATGGTGAGGCGGGCGTAGACATTGCCTTGAAATTCGTATTCTTTGTTCTGGCCTTGCCGGTCTCCCATCAGGACTTCGATGGGGACATCGGGGTAGGTCTCTCCTGCTTCCAGGATTCCCTGAAAGTTGATAGACAGGGCGGTAGGCAGGGTGTCATTGGTAGAGGTGGGGTTTATCCGCAGGAGCTGGAAGGTGGAAGGTTGACCGGTACCAAGGGCCCCAAAAATGCGGCAATAGTTTTGGTTGAAATCATTGGGCTCGGCGATGAAGGTTCTCATATCACTCCGCCAGGCTACCTGGGCGCCGGAGGAGCGGGCCAAAGCTGAATCAGCCGGTAGGGTAGGGGGCACGAATTTGTAGCGGAAAGAAACGACCCGTAGGTCTTCGACGACCTCGGTAAGCAATTCGCAACCGGCCCAGGAGAAGCAGAGCAGGCAAATTGGGAGTAGGGTAAGGAGTAAACGGTTCATGAGTTGGATAGACATTTAGGGTCTTTGCCTATCCAGTCGAAAAAGAGGGCGCACTGGTCACCTCATAGCCCCAAATGCTTGTCCTGCCCCCCCGCCTCCATTCCCCTCCAGGTTTTACCACGGAGAACACGGATCATGGATCCGGTTGACCAGGGGAGGGCACGGAGCTTTTTACCAAGCAGGGCGTAGGAAGCCACCGCGAAGCGACCTGTGGTCTAACCCAAAGTCCCCAAGTCCCCAACTTCCCTCACTCCCACCTCAGTTTCCGGCTCACCCAGCCCTGCGGGGTCTGCACGCGCAGCAGGTATATGCCCTTGGGCAGGTCGGGCAAGGTGAGGCGGGGCTGCCCGGCGGGGGCGCGCTGTAATTCACGGCCCCCCAGGTCGTAAAGGACGAGTTGCTGCACGGTTTCGGCCGGCAGGCCTTCGAGGCGGAGCATTGACTGCTGCGAATCGAAGATGACCTGCCAAGCCGGCAACTGGGTTTCGGCGACGCCGGTGACCTGCCCGGCGGCCCAGCGGATGCCACCGGCGACGTGGTAGATGAAGGTGGAGTCGGATTGGTAGTCGCTAGGGTTGTGGCCGAGGGCGGTGTAGAAGGAGCGACCGCCTCTATAGAGCTTGTACCAGGCGATGGGCCGGGGGTCGTCGTAGCTGCTGGACTGGCCGTTGCGGCTGGTTTGCTGGACGCGGAGCAACGCCTGGTTGTCATCGGCGAGGTAGCCGCCGTTTTGTTCCCAGTAATAATATTCTTCCACTTTTTGCCAGGTCGCGCCGAGGTGGGAGGTGGCTGGATGGCCGTTTTCGAGCACGTCCATGGTGTTCTGGTGATTGGCGGCGGTATGGTTGGGGCCGGTTTGGACGATGCCGCCCACGAGGTCATTGTACCAGGGCCAGGAGCCGTCTCGGTAGGTGTCGGTGGCGGCGTGGATGCCCACAAAGCCGCCGCCCGCCTGGATGTACTGCTCGAAGTTGTTTTGCTGGCTGGCGTTGAGGAGGCCGTTGCCGGAGGTATTGCAGAAGATCACCACGGCATATTCCTGCAGGCCAGCCAGGGAGTTGAAGCGGCTGCCATCGCCGTCGACTTCAGTAGTCCAGCCGTAGATCGCGCCCAGGTCCGTGATCATATCGACGCCATCGGAGCGCGAGGGGTGGCTGTAGCCTTGGCTGCCTACTTCGTTGTAGACAAGGACCTTGAGCGATTGGGCGGGGAGGAGGCTGAGGGTAAAGGCGAGACTGAGGCAAAGAAAAAAACGTAGCATAGGAAAAAAACATAAAGGGTAGCAAACAGCCTTGGGCACCTGGGGAGGAGCCAAGAGAAAACCGGAAAAATGGGGGAGGGATGTCGCA
>CAZIVQ010000052.1:0-10531 GCA_964542415.1 uncultured Bacteroidia bacterium
GCCTGCATGGTCTGCTGGCTGAGGCCTATCAGGGCACCTGAGCCCTTGGGAAGCAGGCTTGTCACCCGCAAGGCCACAAAGCCCTGGTCTCCGGGCAAGGCCAGCCGCAGGTAGGTGCCGGCAGGCAAGGTCGCATGGGCGGCCTCCAACAAGCCCCCGCTGCTTTCTACGGGCAACACGGAACCGGTGGCTACCACATGGGTAAAGCGTTCACCGGACTTGGGGTCGACAAGGGACGCAGAAAAGGAACCTCCGGGCGGCAAGGGCTGGGCGGCCAAAAGGGGAGACAGCGCCGGGGCCGAAGCCGATACCGGGGCTTGGCTGCGGCTCGTAGCAACCCTACTCGTGGCTGGGGCGGCCCCATTTTCTATTACTTCTACCTTGTCCAATCCCTGTATCCATCCGGTACGGCTCCGGTCGAGGGTCATCAAATGGACCCATTCGCCCTGGAAGTCGAGCAAGACCACCTGCTCGCCGGCTTCAAATGATTGCAGGGTGATGCTCGTCTCGGTCCGGGGACGTGCGTAGATCCGAGCCGTGGTTATGACCTCGGCCATGCCTGCATGTTTTTCGAGAAGATTTTCATTTACCCAACCAACCTCTCCCTGGGCGGTCCGTATTTTCACATACGAGCGCCGCTCGTCTCTAAGGTAGGCGCCTTCACCGGTCAACAACAGCTCTGCCCCGGCCGGCAAGCTGCCCACCCAAGTAGTAGTTTGGCCAGGTTCCTGGTAGAGCGGGGTGTCCGCAAACAAGTTGATCGCCATGGCCTGGCTATCAGTAGGAAAATAAAGCGGGGCAGGTTGGGCCTGGCTCAACCAAGGGCTGAATACCAAGGGCAGTAACAAGCACCACAAACAGGAAGTAGACATGGCAAAAGGAGGGGTTGAATAATTGATTGTGAGCCTGAAACGAGGGAACCTATCAAATTAACAGCATTCTCCCTAGATTCCTTATGAGTCTCCTCAAAAACCTAAGATTGGATGCCAGAATTTGTTTTGCCTTTTTTGAATAATTTTCTTAACATTGTTCACATCTCAGAGAAAATGCTAACACTACTGTTAACTATCGAGAAGAACCTGCAAGCAGCATGGCAAATTTGTCGGATTGCTTGGATGGGGTGACGCGTGTTTTGTCAAAAGCATTCTACCAAACTCCATCCACGTGACCAATCTAGGATGGAGTTTCGCTTTTTATACAGGTCTTTTAAAATCAAAAGTGCTTATGAAATCACAAGTGAAGCCTCTGCTTTCAAAGATGACACGGCGAGAACTGGTCCGTCTCTGCAATGAGAAGCTGGTGTGTGCGGCACGAGATTTGGCAGAATTTACCAAAAACGGCATCAATGCCAGCTTTATTGTAGCGGTAGCGCATAAATGCGAGCACTTCGAGGACACCCTCGAGCAGACTCCCATTTCCCTCTACCCACAGCAAGATCCACAGCAAACCGAGCAAGAAATTCAAGAAGCAGTGTGGCGTATTTGTGAGTTGGGACAACAAATCTGGTCTTCCAGCCATCCCAAATATCAGGATTATGTGATCCATGTGCAGGCTATGGGCTCCTCCCAATCGGGGGCAGCAAACGTGGCCTGATTCCCTGGAGATACTGAATCCACAAAATTAACGCGGTCCGAAGCCATTCGGGCCGCGGTTTTTTTAACTCTCTGTTCATTTCTTACCTCCAGACGGGGCCCGCGACCCGCATAAATCGCACCCTTTCCCTGGATTTCTTACATCCTAGTGCTTCCGAAGCTAAATTCTTACCTATTTAAACTTGCCCTTTTTCTCCCTCCAGACGACTCGCCGAACGCCCCTTGGTTCATGACCCATCGCATTGCCTGGAAATACTTGCAGACCCTCACTCCGCCGGAGCGGGCTCAGTTCCTCCGCTGGCTCGAAGCTGAACTCGGGCCGCGACAAGCCTACCTGCAGCAGCTGGCCCAGCTCCTGGTTGCCGCCACGCCTCCCATCCCTACCGAAACCCACTTTTGGGCCCGGCTTTACCCTGACCAGCCTTATGACGACGGCCGCCTGCGCAAGCTGCTCCGCGACCTGAGCCAGCAGCTAGAGACCTATTTGTCGATCCAGGCCTTCCGTCGTGACGAGGGGGCCTTAGATCAGTTTTTGCTCCGCGAACTCAACCGGCGAGAGGCTCCGGACTTGTTTCGAAAAGCCCTCCGCCGCATCGAAACGCGCCTGCAGCGCCTGCCGGGCCATACCCCAGATTACTACCGGCAGCGCTATGAACTGGAAGTGGAGCGCCAACACCTGGAAGTGCGCCTCGGGCACCCGGCTGTATCTTCAAGCCCGGCTTCGTCCACCGACCCTTTTGCCGGCCTCTCCACCCCCAAACGAGCCGCCCTCGCCTTCGACGGCTGGTGGACCCTGGAAAAACTGCACCTGGCCCTGGTTGACCTCAACCTCCAGCATATTTATGGCCATAGTCCTCCCGCTTTTTTGGTCACGCCTCTTCTGGAACAACTCCCTCAGTTGCCGCTCTATGCCAAGGATCCTTGGTTTTCCATTCTACATGAGGCCTACCAGACCCTTTCGGGCGAATTTCCCAAAGCCTTCGACAGGCTGATGGGTGACCTGAAGCAACACCAGCTAAGCCTGCCAGACAGTGAACTGCGGTTTCTGCATAGCCTGCTGCTCAACCACAGCGTGCGGGGCCTGAACCGGCAAGGCTCACGGGAGATGGCCCGACGAATCTATGAACTGTATGAATGGGCCATAGAGGCGGGGTTTATCTTACTGGAAGGGCAACTGCCCCGGCAACATTATAAAAACCTCATTACCATTTCGCTGCGAATAGAAGACTTTCAGCGGGCCTGGCATTATCTCCACATGTATCAGCCTTTGTTGCCGGAGGAGGTGCGAGAAGATGCCTTCATGTTTAACCTGGCCAATTATCACTACGCCTGCGCGGAGTATGGAAAGGTCGTGCAGCTGGTGTCTGGTCGGCGGTTTCAGCGCACCTTCGAAGAGATCCACGCCCGAGCCAACATGCTTCAGGCGCAGTATGAGCTGGAGCAGGACCGGGAGTGGCTGGTCACCCAGCTAGAGAGCTTGATCCGATACGTGCGCGACCGCCGCGACCTTTCCGATTTGCACAAAAAGTCTTACCTCAATCGCCTCCGCCTGTTCCGACGCTTGCTCCAGGCCAATGGATTTGAAGAATTGGCCCGGCTGGCCTCGGACATCGAGACCACCGAGCCAATTGACCATCCTGACTGGCTGCGACAAAAGGTGGCCGCAACCCTGGCTCAAAGCCGTATTTAGGGAGGCGCAGAGAATAACTTCCCTTTTTTGCTCACGCAAAGGAAAAACCTTATGGTCAACGCTTTAGGTTGGTCTACTCTGCATGGAAAAGAGAAATTTATTGTTCGAGCGCTACTCAGCGATAGAGCGGCAATTTGTAGCTTTCACCTTTTCCCACGCGGAGGAAGTAGAGCTGCCGCGGCAGGTGAGCCAGACTGACAGCTTGTCCAGGTTGGACATTCAGCGGCCAGCGACGGCCTTGGGTATCCCATAGGATGACCGGGTCCCCTTCAGGGACTTGGGCATCCAGGCTCAGGCGGTGGTTGGAGGCGTCGTACACAAAGGGGGCCGGGTGTTCGGCGCGGACAGAGGTGACCCAGACGGGCAGTCGCTTGTGGATGTCGTCGATCTCGATGACCAGGCCGCCGTTGCCGCCCAGCAAGTACCCATAGCCAGTTTGCGGCACCTCGTCTTCGCGGCGCAGGGTTACGGTGATGGTGCGGTAGTCAGTGTCCAGGGTGATGGTGGTTTGAACTTCGTTATTTTCTCCAAACCAGGAACCCTTCATGTCGACTGAGAGCGGAGAAGCGGGGTCGAGCTGGAAGCCTTCGTAAGCAAACTCAATGGTGAGGCTGTGGACGCCCTTGCCACCTACCGGCTTGCTTTGGGTGCCATAGTAAACCAGAAACCCCACGGTGTCACCGACAGCCTCGGGCTCGGGATTGAGGTAGGTGGTCAGGGGTACAGTCTGGGCAGAAAGGAAAATGGGAAATAAAGAAAAGACCAGGGGCAGCAGGAAGCAGAGGGAACAGGGAAGAAGGGAGCGAAAAGAAAAAAAGCGCATGTTTGATTTGTAAGAAAAATGAGGAAAGCGTTCCGTAGCGGCCGGGAATGTTTCCCGGGCACACAGGCCAAATACCTGTCTCCACCACGAACACCGGCAAGCTAGGCGGCCCCGGTCTTTTCCCTAGTTCTATTTTACGTGAATCGTTTAGTTTGATTTTTAAATAAATTATTACGTCCCGATTATCCTGCCTATTGAGGCATTCACGCCCCGATGGAGCATAGCATGCTGCCCCATATTGCCCCCAGGGGATGAGGTTGCCTATCCAAACCAATGGAGTGCTGGAGACCGGAAATCAGGGACCCTGAGAAGGGCCATACCTTACATGCCCGCCCCCAAAAAAATGACGCTGAATGGGGGTTTTGCAAGAGGTTTGAGCATTTGATAACATAGGATTCACATCTTGGCGCTATTTTTGCCTCAAGCTTTAATGAAAGGAATCCTGCAAAAGCCTGGCTGCTTTGTGCCTGGGATTTCTGATTTTTACTATCCAACTTTCCACCTTCCACTTAATTTCTTCAGCCTCTGCCTTTCGCATCATGAAGAACCTCATACTTGCCCCCCTCTGCTTGCTCTTCTTTTCCAGCCCCCTGATTGCTCCTCTTCAAGCCCAAGACCCTGGGCAGGCCATTGCCGAATGGTACCTTGAAGAGCGTTTCCTCCTAGCCGATCGCAACGAAGACGCCCGCCTGAATCGCGAAGAACTCAACGCTTTTCCGGGCGAATTTTCCTATTATCTGCTCGACCAGCACTACCGGGCGGCAGACCAAAATCAAGATGGTCATCTTACTTTTCAGGAGATGAACAGCCGCACCCAATCTGAGAATGCTTACCGCTATCAGCAGGAGCAGCGACGCCTGCGCAGCCTGGCCCGGGAATACCCGCTCCTGGCTCAAGCCGACAAACGCTACCTCGAAGCGCGGCCCAAGCTGGTGCGGGAACTTTTCAGTAACCTCACCTGGATGTACCAACATGCCGAACTGGCAGAAAAGCTCTACCATGACCGCAGATTTGTGCAGCGGTACCCCGAAGTCTTGCAAGCCCTGCACCTCAACCTCCGCTGGCTGGCCGCCAATCCGGGAGAGGCCCGGCAGCTGTATCGCAACCACGAAGCGACCGAATCACTGCCGCAGCTATTGGGCTGGCGGGCCAATCACATGAACTTCATCCGGGAGCTTCCTGCTAGCCAAGGGTATTACCATCCGGCTTTTTTGCCTGCCGGCATCCGCATCCAGCGCCCTGATCGCTGAGCCTGTTCCTTTCAGATTCACGCCCCTGACCGCCGGGACCCAAAAGTTCCCGGCGGTTTTGTTATTTTGCAGCTGATCAGGGTTTCCCGTATTCCTTTGGCTTAGCAGCCCCGATCATTTATCCCTCATTCTCCCCCTATGGCCCTGGCTCAACATGATTCCATTGACATTCGCTTCCAACAGCAGGTAGACAATGCCCGGCAGTACCTGCTCCCCTTCATCGAACAGAGCCTTTCCCTCCGGGCAGGCATGCAGGTGATGGAAATCGGCTGTGGCGAAGGCGGGGTGTTGCGTCCCTTTGCTGAGCGGGGCGCTTTCTGCCTGGGGGTAGACCTGAGCCCATCGCGCGTTGAGCGCGCCACCCGGCTGATGCAAGCCGAAATAGCCCAGGGGCAAGCGCGTTTTCTGGCCCAGAATGTATATGATTCCAGCTTCCGGGAGGCCCACCAAGGGCAGTTCGACCTCATTCTGCTCAAAGACACCATCGAGCATATTCCCGACCAGGAAACCTTCATCCCCTACCTCAAGCAGTTCCTGCGCCCCGAAGGCGTAGTGTTCTTTGGGTTTCCGCCCTGGACCATGCCGTTTGGGGGGCATCAGCAGATCTGCCGCTCCAAGGTCTTGGGCTACTTGCCCTACTATCATCTCCTGCCCAAAGGGATTTATCGCTGGGTGCTGGAAAAAGCAGGTGAAGCCCCTCACACCGTGCAGGAGCTGATGGAGATCAAAGACACCGGCATTTCTATTCACCGGTTTGAGCGAATCCTCAAGGCTTCAAACCTGATGAGTTTGCAGCGCACCCTCTTCTTGTTCAACCCGATCTATGCCTATAAATTTGGCCTTACCCCCCGCAAACAGGCCGCGTGGCTGGTGGGTTGGCCGCGCATCCGCGATTTTTTCACCACGGCGGCCTGGTATCTGGTTCAGCAAGAAAATAAAGTTTGAAGCTGGGCAGCATACTTTGTAACTTGGAAAACTTACTGGAAAAGTGGCCTGGCTCCTGCCTGGTGCAGCCAAGAGAAGGATGAGTTCGTTCTTGGGGTCCTTTTTCCAGGCTTGATATATGAAACCTCACGCTTACCTTTTAGCAATGTCCGGGCTGCAGTCCCTGGTTTGGCAAGCGACTCTTTTTCTTCCGCAGCATCCTGGTGCTTTCATGTTCAACGTCTACCCCTGCCCATGTTAATAGAGGCTATCACGTACACCCTGATTCTGATCGGTTTGGCGCTATTTGTCATTTTGACTGGAGCGGCCTATTCCGTTTACCTTGAGCGCAAAGTCTCGGCCCTGATCCAGCAGCGCAAGGGCCCCAACCGGGTCGGCCCTTTCGGCTTGCTGCAACCGCTGGCTGACGTGTTGAAGCTCTTGCTGAAAGAGGACATTGTGCCCGCAGCAGCCGACCGCTTCGTACACTTTCTGGCCCCGATCATTTCTGTGACCATTGCCCTGATTACCATGGCGGTCATTCCCTTTGCCAAGGCCGATGTGGCCATGACCCAGGCCACGAGTGGCTACCTGGTCATTGCTGATGTAAACATCGGGGTGCTCTACATCCTGGCCGTGGCCTCCATCGCTGTCTACGGGGTAACCTTGGCCGGCTGGTCGTCCAACAGCAAATACGCGCTGCTGGGTGGGCTTCGGGCCTCAGCCCAGATGATCAGCTACGAGCTGGCCATGGGCCTGGCCGTGGTGAGCGTGGTCTTGCTGACCAACGCTACCTATGACGGAGGCGAATACCTCAAGCCGGCTTCGATCGTCGAAGCCCAGCGAGGGGTATGGAACATCTTCCGCAACCCTCTGGGCTTTCTGATCTTTGTGGTCTGCGCCTTTGCCGAAGCCAACCGGGCCCCCTTTGACCTGGTCGAGGCCGAGCAGGAACTGGTGGGGGGGTTTCATACCGAGTACAGTTCCATGAAGTTTGCCCTCTTCTTTGTAGCGGAATACCTGCATGTGATCATGGCTTCGATGCTGATCACGACCCTTTTTCTGGGAGGTTATCTCGGCCCGCTCGAAAGCACGCTGGGGGTAGCAGACTGGGGTGGCAGTGCCCAGCTCGCCTGGGGTTTAGGTTGGTTCTTTACGAAGACCGTATTTTTTGTCTTTGTATTTGTCTGGGTACGCTGGACCCTGCCCCGCTTCAAGTACAACCAGCTCATGGATATTGGTTGGAAAAAGTTCCTGCCTTTGTCATTGGCAAACCTGATGGTGGTGGCGGCTATTGCCGCTGCTTATGTGGTCTATTTTGCCTAAACCATAAAGGGCTTCAACCGTTTGAATGGAAAACCTCCTGCTGACATCTTGTCAGCGAACTGGAGGTTGGCACGAATCCAGCACTAGTGAGAGGCAATACCTCCGCACGAATTAGTAGAAGATTGTATGGAATCAAATTTCTCAGATAGAGTAAAGGATGTTATCTCTTACAGCCGTGAAGAGGCCATCCGCCTTGGGCATGATTATATCGGCCCTGAACACTTATTACTGGGATTGATTCGTGAGGGTGAAGGACTGGCGGTAAAGATTCTGATGAATCTGAGCGTAGACCTGTCTCAACTCAAGCGTTCGATCGAAAATGCGGTCAAGGGCACGGTGAATGCCATCAACCTCACCAACCTTCCCCTGACCCGACAGGCAGAAAAAGTGTTAAAAATTACGCGACTCGAAGCCAAGTTGCTTAAAAGTGCTGTGATAGGGACTGAGCACCTGTTGTTGTCTATTCTACGTGAAGAAAACAACGTAGCCGCGCAGATTCTCTCGCGCTTTGGCGTATCTTATGACGTAGTAAGGGGTGAATTGGAACAAAAAGAAGATTCCTCCTCCCCCCGCATGTCAGTTTCTAGTGAACCACCTGAATCATCCGAAATGAGTACACCCGGAGATCGGCCCCGCAAGGCTGGCAAATCCAAAACCCCCGTTCTCGACAATTTTGGTCGCGACCTTACCAAAGCTGCCGAAGATAACAAGCTCGACCCCATCGTGGGCCGGGAAAATGAAATCGAACGTGTGGCCCAGATTCTGAGCCGCCGTAAGAAAAATAACCCCGTGCTGATCGGTGAACCTGGCGTAGGTAAGACCGCCATCGCTGAAGGCTTGGCCCTGCGCATCATCCAGCGCAAGGTCAGCCGCGTGCTTTACAACAAGCGCGTGGTCACCCTCGACATTGCCTCCCTCGTGGCCGGGACCAAATACCGCGGCCAGTTCGAGGAACGCATGAAAGCGGTGATGGCTGAGCTTGAAAAATCCCCCGATGTCATTCTCTTCATCGATGAGTTGCACACCATCGTCGGAGCGGGGGGCGCATCTGGCTCGCTCGATGCCTCTAACATCTTCAAGCCTGCGCTTGCCCGGGGCGAAATCCAATGCATCGGGGCTACCACCCTCGACGAATATCGCCAATACATCGAAAAAGATGGGGCCCTCGAACGCCGCTTCCAGAAGGTCATGGTCGAGCCTACCAGCGTAGACGAAACCTTGATCATTCTCAAAAATATTAAGGCCAAGTACGAAGATCACCACAATGTCAACTATACCGAGGAAGCGATCCTGGGCTGTGTAAAACTCAGCGACCGCTATATTTCTGACCGCTACTTCCCCGACAAGGCCATCGACGTGCTCGATGAGGCCGGGAGCCGCGTTCACATCACCAACATTCACGTGCCCCAGAGCATCCTCGACCTTGAGGCCCGGATTGAAGAGGTGAAGGAGTTGAAAAACAAGGTAGTCAAGAGTCAGAAGTATGAGGAAGCCGCTCAACTCCGCGACCAGGAGAAGCGCCTGCTCGAAGAATTGGATCAAGCCAAAATCGAGTGGGAAGAGGAAACCAAAAACAAGCGCTACACCGTCAACGAAGAGGATGTAGCGGCAGTGGTCTCCATGATGACGGGGGTACCGGTAACCAAAATCGCTGCCGGTGAGATCGAAAAGCTCAAGGCTATGGGCAACAAGCTCAAGCAAATCATCATTGGGCAGGACGACGCCATCGACAAGCTGGTGAAGGCCATCAAGCGCTCGCGCCTCGGTCTCAAAGATCCCCACAAGCCCATCGGCTCGTTTATCTTCCTCGGGCAGACGGGGGTAGGTAAAACTGAATTGGCCAAAGCGCTGGGACGCCTCATGTTTGACTCTGACGAGGCCCTGATCCGCCTCGACATGTCGGAGTACATGGAGAAATTTACCGTCTCGCGCCTGATCGGAGCCCCTCCCGGCTATGTAGGCTATGAAGAAGGAGGCCAACTTACGGAGCGCGTACGCCGTCGTCCTTATTCGGTGGTGTTGCTCGACGAGATCGAGAAGGCCCACCCGGACATCTTCAACATCATGCTGCAAGTGCTCGACGATGGCTTGCTCACCGATGGCTTAGGCCGTCGCATTGACTTCAAAAATACCGTCATCATCATGACCTCCAATGTCGGGGTACGAGAGCTGAAGAGCTTTGGTACCGGGGTGGGTTTCAGCACCAAGTCACGTCAGGGACAAACTGATGACATGATGCGCAGCACCATCGAAGGGGCCATGAAAAAGATCTTCCGGCCTGAGTTTCTCAACCGGATTGACGAAGTAATCATCTTCAATGAGCTGGAGAAGGAGCACATCATGGAGATCATCGACCTGCAACTGCGCGATGTGTTTGCCCGGATCGAAGAGAAAGGCTACACCATCGAGCTTTCGGATACGGCCAAGGAATACATCGCCGAAAAAGGCTTTGACAAGCAATTTGGGGCGCGTCCCCTGCAACGAGCCTTGCAGAAGTACCTCGAAGATCCCATCGCCGACGAGATCCTTGATGGCAAAGCCAGCGAAGGAGATGTTCTCTTTGTCGACTTCGACACCGAAACGGAGAAAGTGGCGGTCAAGGCTGTCAAAGCCAAGAAAAAGGTGAAAGGCAAGAAAAAAGAGGAAACCGAAGAAGAACCCGAGGAGACGGAAGAGCAGTAACCCTGCATGGGAAAGCATCTTTTTCCTTTTGCCCACCAGACAAACAAGGGAGCCTTTCGTCAGGAAGGTTCCCTTGTTGATTTTTTCCGTCGGTCGTTTCATTGCTGGTCACAGTTCTCTTTTTTTACCACGAAGGGCACAGGTTTTTTTACCACAGAGGACACGGATCATGAATCCCCCGATTCACCACATTAGCGGTAACCAAAAAAAATGGCCAGATTTGTGTGAACCCACAAAACCTGAC
>CAZIVQ010000053.1:0-10492 GCA_964542415.1 uncultured Bacteroidia bacterium
GTGCCCAGTTTTCGAATTAACTGTCCGTAAACGATTACGGCTTTTTCTATTATATTTTTTAAGGGAAGATATTTTTTATATTAATTTTTGTAAAAACCAAATTTGGTGCGTACATTTGCGAAGATATTAGGTTTAGTACGTCCCAAAACTTCGTTTTTTTATGACCGCACAAGATTTGCACGCAAAACTCCAAATTACCAAGTCTTTCCTTAATCGTGAAGTAGTCAGGAACAAAACCAATCCTGAACAGCGCCGAATGTCTTTCCGCGAAATTGGTGTGAGATTGGACATGATCCACGAAGCCGAGCGCAAAGGGGTACGGAACTTGGGAGAGCGCGAAAACCGCAAGCTCACCCGTATGATCGATCAATTGGAAGAGTTGAACGATGTCGTGCTTAGCTAGCAACCTTCAATGCTAATCGTACGGATTTCACCAGACACTGGGGAGCTGAGGCATCAGCTTCCCTTTATTTTTTTGCCCAATCCTTGGGCAGATCAGGGAATTGTGCCTATTTTGTGAGTCGACCCCTCCTATTCTTTTTGCCTTATGGACCACACTTTCCTCCTGCAATCTTATCCGCTAAGCATCGACAGCTACATCCCGATCATCCTCTTGATGGGAATCGCCATCGTGCTCGGCTTGTTACTAACCAACCTTTCCTGGCTACTGGGTCCCTTCCGCCCCAATGCTATCAAAGGCTCGCCCTATGAAAGTGGCATGGACCCCGTGGGATCTGCCCACGAGCGCTTCTCCGTCAAGTTTTATCTGGTAGCCATGCTCTTCATCCTCTTCGACATCGAGGTGGTCTTTATGTACCCTTGGGCCGTGCAGTACAAAGAACTCATTGGTGAATATGGCCTCTTCCCCTTTATCGAAATGATGGTCTTTGTCTCCATCCTTTTCGTTGGCTACATTTATGTTTACAAAAAAGGGGGGCTGGAATGGGCGTGAGGAAGAGGGGAGAGTAGGGGAGCGGGAAAGAAGTTAAGAAGGGGTGGGGTTCCCAACAATTTTCGCTGGTTGGGGTTCTTTTAATCTTAGTTCGATACAATTTTTTACTAAAAACGACACGATACATTATGGGTCTGGAAAAAGCCTTAGCCAAACAAGGATACCTCCTTTCTTCGGTGGATTTTCTCACCAACTGGGCTCGCTCCAACGCGATGTGGCCTATGCCCATGGGCCTGGCTTGCTGTGCCATTGAGATGATGGCCTTTGCCGGCCCTAAATACGACGCCTCTCGCTTCGGTAGCGAGGTGTTCCGCTTTTCGCCCCGTCAGGCTGACCTCATGATCGTCGCAGGCTGGTGTAGCTACAAGATGTCCCATTCCATCAAGCGCATTTGGGACCAGATGCCCGACCCCAAATGGTGCATTGCCATGGGGGCCTGTGCTTCTACCGGTGGCATGCACCGCGTCTATGGCGTGGTCCAGGGATGCGACAATTTTCTCCCGGTCGATGTCTACATCCCCGGCTGTCCGCCCCGGCCCGAAACGGTCATTCACGCCCTGCAGACCATTCAGGAGAAAGTCCGCAACGAGCACTCTGTCCTGCAAGACTAATCTTCAGCCACTTATGAAAAAACGCCTGCCTTCCCTCGGGAAAGCAGGCTTTTTTTTGTAGAGCGGGCGCGCCTCAAGCGCTCAACTTTTCCTGGTAGCTCAACTTTGGGTCCAATTGCTTGAGGGTGCGCAAGGTCGCGGCGGCAGTCCCCAAGGACGGGGCGAGGAACCAGCCTAAGACAGGTATGAAGAAAAACAAGGCCAGAAAACCCAGGCCATTGCCGGTCGCCATGCCCCGATTTTCGCCCACGAAAGCCACGCTTTCCTGAACCGAGAAGCGCTTGCGCTCCAGGGTATAGTCCATGTTGCCAAAGCCAGCAAAATACCCCTGGATAAAATCACAATCGCAGTGGAAACCAGGTTGCCAATCACCGGAATGATGAAGCCAACAAGGGTGACCAAAAGGGTGTATAAGATTTCCCGCAGGATGTTGCGCAGGGCGATGCGCAGTCCCCGAAGCATGTCTTTGAACAGTTGGAGGCCATCGAATTTGGGTGGCGCCACCCCGGTGAGCTTATGCTCCAATTCTTCAGAAAGCAGGCCCATAAAGGGGGCGACGAGTACCATGACCACGTACTTGAAGGCAAAGGCGACCAAGACGAGCATCAGAAAGGCTGCCAGGAACGTGCCTAGACCGGCCACCAGTTCCGCGCCCCAGTCCCAGGGATAGCGCTCCGCAAAAAATCGCCCGAGGTCATCGGCATAGGAGAGGGCAAAGCCCACGACCAGGCCCGTCAGGGTCACGCTGATGATTCCGGAAATCCAGACGTATTTCCAGAGCTTGTATTTCGACATGGCCCGCCAGGCGGGGCCATAGGCAGAAAGGCTTTTGAAGAGTTCGGAGAACATGGAGGAGGTTGGTTTGATTAGCAGTAGGACGGGATAACCCTGTTCTCAATGATAGAGCAAAGTGGCCAAAGTTGGATAAAGCAGGAGGTAAATTTAGGCTTTCTTACCCGTCTCGTCGTCTTCTCCCGCCTCCGGGCTAAGTAATTGTACCCCGTCGTACAAATCGCTGAGGTTCAAGCGCACCTCCAGGTCAGCCAGGTCAATTTCATTTTCCAGCGATTCGTAGTAATCGAATTTCCAGCCTTTTTCCAGCTTGTGGAACACCTCGACGCGGATTTTATCTTGGGCAACCAGCACATAATAGCGGAGGCTAGGGAGGCGCAGGTAGGCCTCGAATTTGGTTCCTCTATCCCGGTCAGCAGTCCCTGGAGATAGAATTTCTACCACTAAGCTAGGATGATGCTTGATTTTAGAAGGCCTTAAATCACGCTCATCGCAGCTCAGCATCACATCTGGCAAATAGTAGCGACCGTTTGCTTCTACTTCCAGGCCTACGGTCTCTGCGAATACTTTACACGGTCTTCCTTTCACCGTTTGCTTCAACGCAGATGAAAGGTTAATCATGAGTTCACTATGAGGACTTTCGGTCAGCCCCATATCGACCAGCTCCCCATGCTCATATTCGTAGCGGCCTTCTTGCCGGGCAGCAAAAGCAAAATACGCTTCGGGACTGAGGCGCTTTTCAGTGGGTTGAGCGGGTAGGGCCATAGCGAAGCAGAATTGGGGCGAGGGAAAGTTGTCTGTTAAGGTAAAAATACGCAAAAACCCACAAAAGGTCTACCGCCTTCAACCTTCCCCTTCCAGCTTCAGGCTGAGGCGCTCCTCGAAGCCGTCGGTGAAAATGCGTACTTCGTAAGTGCCAGGCAGGAGGTATTTAGCGGGGAAAATAAAGACGCCACCGGCCTCGCGCTCCATGCTTTTGGGAGGGAAATTTACCCGCTGCTCCCCGTAGTACCACTCGATGCGGTCGAACTGAGCCTCGTTGCTCATGAGGGTCACCCAGAGTTCGTCCTTGCGCCGTTCTACGCGGGCGCGGGCCGTCTCCTGGGGAAAAACTTCCCGGATTTCGACCGGACGGCTAGCCACAAAGCCCGGTTGTTGCAGGTCTACCTGGCTGAAGTCCATCTCCGGGATCCTCAGCAGCGAGTCGGCCTTAGCGGCGTCGGGCAAGCCGAAGCCGTAGAGCGAGTCAGGGCGGCTAAAGTGGTTGCCACTCATGCGCAGGGCCTGAATGATGTCATAAGGAGGGCGGTCGGGATGAGCTTGTAGCAGGCAGGCCACCACCCCGGCCATCAGCGGGGCGGCAAAAGAAGTGCCCGAAGCGCCGCTGATGCGCCCATTGCTGGAAACCACCGCCGTCCCTTGCCCCATGGCCACCACATCGGGCTTCACCCGCCCGTCGGCGGCAGGGCCCTGCGAAGAAAAGCGGGCGATCTCTTCGCGGCTGTCCACGCCGCCCACACAGAGCACGCTGTCCCCATCGCAGGGCACCACGATCTTGCGCCAGCGGTTGTTGCCCTCGTTGCCGGCACTGATGGTGACGAGGATGCCCCGGGCGGCGGCCGCATCGGCGGCCCGGGTGGTCACGGCCGTGTTGCCGTCGAGGTCTTCGTGATAGTATTGCTCCCCCGGCTCAGAATAAAACACGCTGTAGCCCAGCGAACTGTGGATCACGTCCACTCCGATGGAGTCGGCCCATTCCACGGCGGCGACCCATTGGTCTTCTTCCTGCCGGGTTTCGGTGCGGGCTTCCTCGGTGCGGGCCAGCAGAAAGCTGGCATCGGGGGCCGTGCCGATCAGCTCGCCCGGTAGCCAGGCCCCGATGGTCGACAGCACCTGGGTGCCGTGTTGGCTGTGGGCGTAAACGAAGCTGGTGTCTTCGACAAAGTCGTAGGTGGCCAGCAACCGGCCCTGGCTGCGCAGGGAGTCGAAGGCGGCCAGCTCATCTACGCCGGGAAAACCGGCATCTAGTACGGCAATGCGCACCCCCTTGCCCGTAAGGCCCCGCTGATGCAGGGGGGGCAGGTTGAGCATCTCCAGCTGCCGCTCAGCCCGGCCGTAGGCGAAGCTGTCGTCGGCGGTCGTGACCCGGGCCTCGACCAAGGTGGCCACGGGCTGCAAGCCGCGTACGAAAGGCAGGGCGGCCACTTGGGCTTGCTCGGCCGGGCTGAGGCATACGCTTACGGCGTTGAGCCAGCGTGAGCGCTGCTGCAGGGGGCGGCCTTTCAGGCTCGCCCGCAGTTGCGCGCAGTAAGGCGTGTAGACCGGTAGGTCCTGCTCGCTCAGGCCGATGCCCAACGCGGTACGTCGCGACAGGGAGGCGGCACTCAGTAGGCTATCCGGCTGGGACAGCCGCTCGCTGGCATGGGGACCTTTGTCGCTAAAGTAAACCCAGACCCGCGGCTGGGCAGGCAAGGCTAGAGAAGAGAACAAGAACAGGCAGGTTATGAGAAAAAAAGTGGTTCGCATGTCAGTTAGGTTAGCTCTGGCAAATAAGGCCTTGTCAGCATGTTAAGCAAAGCCTTGCCTTCCAAAAACGTAAGCAGCCAGGCCTTGGTGTGCAGGGTTAGCAAGATAAGGTTTTGGTTACAACTCCCCAGGTCAGGGGCGGGCTTTGTAGGCTTTCCCCCCTTTTTTCTGGAAAATCCTATGGTTTTCCCCGTTTTCTTGCCCACGATCTCCTCCATCTGCCCAGCCGCGTGGCTATATTTGCGGGTACTTTCGCCTTTCTTGCGGTTGCCGCTTCATTCTCTAAGCTCACTTCGCCTATGATCGTTCGTATCGTTCGCATGGAATTTCAGGCCGATAACCTGGCTGGGTTTCAGGAAATATTTGACCAAAGCAAGCAACAGATCCGGAATTTTCCCGGCTGCCTGCACCTGGAGTTGCATGTCGATGCCCACCATCCGGCGGTGCGCTACACCTACAGTCATTGGGACTCCCAGGCCTCGCTGGATGCTTACCGCGACAGTGCGCTCTTCGCCAGCGTATGGCCCCGCACCAAGGCCTTGTTTGCCGCCAAGCCGCAGGCGTTTTCTTTGCAACGGCTGGAAACGGTGCCGGGAGAGGCTGTATGAGTCCACAGGGGAGGCGACGAATGATTGGAAGGGGGTAAGCTGCCTTAGTTTTGTCCCTTATGGCACTGCCTCTGAATGGTGTACCGATTCGGAGAAAAATTCGTTTAACCTTCTGACAGCCAATTTTTCCCAACCTCAGCCCCACCATGAAACCATTGCGCTTCCTCCTTCCCCTCACCATGCTTCTGCTGTGGCTCTTGCCCGCCTGGGCCAGCGGGGACAGCCTGCATGCCCAGCCCCATTTGCCCGAAATCGAAAACCAGGCCTTTCGCCGGGGCGAATTCCTCAAATTTCGCATCCACTACGGCTTTGTGACCGCGGGGTTTGTGGAAATGGAAGTGGCCCAGAGGCCCAGGTACGAAAATGGCCAGCGCTGCTATCACATCATCGGGCGGGGGTATTCCAGTCCGAGCTTTGATGTCTTTTACAAGCTACGGGATACCTACGAATCCTTCATGGCCGAGGAAACCCTGGTGTCCCAGCGCTTCAATCGCTCCATCCAGGAAGGCAGTTTTGAGAGCTACTCAGAGACCCATTTTGATCATTCCCGGGAAAAGGCCCGCTACCTCAATTTTACCAAAGGCCAGGAGCAGACCTACGACATCACCGCCGGAATCCAGGACGTGATCTCCGCCTTTTATTACGCCCGGACCCGCTACCATACCGATAAGCTGGCGGTAGGAGACAAAATTTCCCTGCGGAACTTTATCGACCGGAAAACCGTGGGCCTGGAAGCCCGGGTGCTCGCCAAGGAAGAGATCAAAATCGACGGGGTGAAGTACAAAGCCCTGAAAATGGATCTCTTGGTCGAAGAGGCGGGGATGATCACCGATGGTAGCGAGATCACCTTTTGGATCAGCGACGATGCCAACAAGATTCCCCTACAGATTGAGTCCAAGCTGACCATCGGTTCGCTCAAAGTCGACCTCATCGACTACCAAAACCTGGTCAATCCCTTCACGGCCCGCCTGGAGTAGCAGGTTTTCTGGTCTGGCTATCCTATCTTTGGGCCATGTTAGCCACTCAGATTTCTTTGCGTCCGCACCACACCTTCGGGGTAGAAGCCAGCGCCCGCTGGTGGAAAACGGTCCGTAGCGAAACCGATGCCCTGGAATTTTTGATGGACAATGCCGGCCACCTGGGCCCACTGCTGGTCCTGGGAGGCGGGAGCAATGTGCTGTTTCTGCATGATTTTCCCGGGTTGGTTTTGCAGAATGACATCCGGGGCAAAGAGGTGGTGAAGGAAAATGAAACCACGGTTTGGCTCAAGGTAGGGGCCGGAGAAAACTGGCATGAGCTGGTGCAATCTTGCTTGGAGCACGACTGGGGAGGGCTAGAAAACCTCTCGCTAATTCCCGGGCGGGTAGGGGCGGCCCCCATTCAGAACATCGGCGCTTATGGGGTAGAATTGGAAGAAGTATTTGAACAGCTCGAAGCCCTGCACTTGCAGACCGGGCAAATTCACGTTTTTTCCCGGGGCGCTTGTCAGTTTGGCTACCGGGACTCGGTCTTCAAGCGGCAGCTCAAAGGCCAATACCTCATCACCCGGGTGGTGCTGCGCCTGACCAAAAAGACGCATCAGCTGCGCGTCGGCTACGGGGCCTTGGAGCAGGAGCTGGCGTCGGCAGGGGTGACCGAGCCGGGTATCCGCGAGGTAAGTGAAGCGGTCATCCGCATCCGCCGGAGCAAGCTGCCCGACCCCGCCGAGCTGGGCAATGCCGGCAGTTTTTTTAAAAATCCGGTGATCAGCGCCACCCGCTTCGAGGCCTTGCAAAGGGCTTTTTCTCACGTGCCGCATTATCCCCAAGCCGACGGGCAACAAAAAGTCCCCGCCGCCTGGCTCATCGATACCTGTGGCTGGAAAGGCGTGCGCCGCGGCAACTGTGGCGTACACCCCCGCCAAGCCTTGGTCTTGGTCAACTATGGCGGGGCCACCGGGGCCGAGATCTGGGCCCTGGCTCAAGAAATCCGCGCTTCAGTCGCCGATCGCTTCGGGGTGGAGTTGGAGTCGGAGGTGAATGTGATTGGAGGATAGGGGGGAAAAGAGAAATTTGGCTACCTTTCTTCGGTCAAACCGGCTGGTGCTTGCGGGGCAGGTTTAAATGGTTAAAAATTAAGTTTTCCAAGTCCCGGTCAGCCCACTCTGCGGGCTTGGTCGCCCGCTATCTTTATTTCTTTCCCATGAAATGCTGCAATCGTATTTTTCTTTTCCTTTTCGTTTGGGGGATGGCCCTCCCTCTCCCCGCCCAGCTCGACCTCGAGGCCCTCGATACCTACCTTGAGCAGGCCCGCCAAACCTATGAGATGCCCGGCTTAGCCGTGGCCGTGGTGGCCGACACCGGCCTGGTCTTCGCCAAAGGCTACGGCATGCGCGAAGTTCACACCCGTTTGTCCGTCACCCCGCGTTCTACCTTTGGCATCGCTTCCTGTTCCAAAGCCTTCACCGCTACGGCGGTAGCTTTGCTGGTAGAAGAAGGCAAGCTCGGCTGGGACGACCGGGTGATCGACTACCTGCCGGACTTTCGCCTGCACGATCCCTACGTGACCCGCGAGCTGCGGGTGCGGGACCTGCTCTGCCACCGGACCGGCTTCAATACGTTCGACGGCGACTTGCTCTGGTACGGCAGCAAGTACACCCGCCAAGAAGTGGCCGAACGCATCCGGCATTTGCCCCTCAAAAACTCCCTGCGCTACCGCTTTGGCTACTCCAACATCATGTTCATCGTGGCGGGTGAGCTGATCGAAGCGGTCAGCGGTCAGACCTGGGACGCATTCCTTGCCACCCGCATTTTCACCCCTTTGGGCATGGACCGTACCCTCACCAGCGTGGAGGACCTCGAGGCGGGTTCGGAGCAGGCCCTGCCTTACGTCCATGGCGAAGTTTTTCCAACTGTCAACTACGACAACGCCGGGCCTGCCGCTTCCCTCAATTCTAACCTGCTTGACCTCAGCCCTTGGGTGCAGACCTGGCTCAACCAGGGCGAATTCGAAGGCAACCAGGTCTTTTCTCCCCAAAGCTACCAGACCCTCACCAGCGCCCACACGGCCATGAATCCCGGGCAGCTAGCCCTCCAGCAAGGGACTAACTTCGAGGCCTATGCCCTGGGCTGGTCGATTTTTGACTATGAGGGGCAGCAGGTGGTGGAGCATGATGGTGGCTTGCCAGGGTACATTTCCAAGGTTTCCTTCATGCCCGAAGCCCAGCTCGGCCTCATCGTGCTCTGCAACGGCATGCCCATTCTCCTGCACGAAGCCATCCGAAATTATGTCTATGACCACCACCTCGGTACCCGCAACATCGACTGGGTGGGGCAGTACCATGGCTTTGCCCAGAACTACGAGCGCTATCTGGAAAGCCAAAAAGCCCAACGAGCGGCGCAACGCATCCCCGATACCCAGCCCGCCTTTGACCTGGAGGCTTATGTCGGCACCTATGTGGACCAGATGTACGGCGAGGCCGAAGTGACCCTCGAAAAAGGCGAATTAAACCTTACCCTCCTGCCGACGGCGGAGTTATTCTCCGGGCCGCTTTCGCATTGGCACCACGATACCTTTGCCTGGGAAATTCGCGACCCCTACCTGCCGCAGGGGCGGATCACCTTCGAACTCGATGCGGCCGGAGAGATCAGTGGCTTCACCATCGACCTCCCCAATCCCGATTTTCATTTCTACAACCTGAAGTTCGAAAAGAAAGGGGCAGAATAATCAGCTTTGCAAGAATTGCCCCACCCGCTGCCAGCAGTCCCGGGCCGAAGGGCTCAGGCGGGTGAGCAGGTAAAATTCATGGACCATGCCGGGGTAGTCGTAATAATCGACGGCTACCCCGGCTTTTTGTAGTTTTTGGGCAAAGGCTGCGCCTTCGTCTCGCAGCGGATCGCAAGCGGCCGTGAGGATCAAGGCGGGGGGAAGCCCTGCATGAGATTCGGCCAACAGCACCGAATAGTAGGGATGTGTCCAATCAGCCTCATCCGGGGCGTAGTGCTGCCGAAACCAGAAGAGCTGGGCCCGGGTGAGCAGGTGGTGTCGGGCAAAGGTCGTTACGGAAGGATAATCGTGCCGGGCATCGGTAAGGGGACAGAGCAACACCTGCTTTTCGGGCAAAGGGAGGCCGCGGTCCCGGGCCATGAGGCAAAGGGCGGCGGAGAGGGTCCCTCCGGCACTGTTGCCGGCCACGGCTATGCGTTGCGGGTTGCCGCCCCAAGCCTGAACCTTCTGCTGCGCCCATCGCAGGGCCGCAAAGGCATCCTCGACAGCGGCCGGGAAGGGGTGCTCCGGTGCTCGGCGGTAAGCCACCGAGATGACCAGCCGTCCGCTGGCAGCACCCAGCTCCCGGCAGCTGCGGTCATAGGTCTGCGGCCGGTTGAGCACAAAGCCGCCCCCGTGAAAAAACAAGACCACCGGCCAGGGGCCTGATCCCTTTGGCTCGTACACCCGCACGGGCAGACGTAAGCCGGTTTCGGTCAGGATTTCATCCTCACGCACCCTTCCTGCCGTCGGCGGTCGCCGCGCCGTCAGTCGCTGTAACAAGTGATATTGGGCCTCGATATGCGGCCTTGCCGCCAAGGGAGGGCGTTTTTCTAGCGGCTTGCCTTGCAACAGACGCTGAGCCCAAAGCAACAAACGAAGGTATAGTGGCATGGGGAATGGGGATTTGGTGATTGGGTGAAGGGGGGATTGGGTGAAGGGGGGAAAGGGGAAATGTGGGAAGCAGGCAAAACTTGTGCGACCCCGCTGGGGTCGGGAAATGATACTTGGCTTTTTTCTACAAAGGTTCAACCCCGCTGGGGTTGGGGCTACGCATGGATTCATTTTCTTACCCTTACAACCTACCTCTTACCCCCTGATCCCTGCTCCCTGAAAATTGAACCCTGAACCCTGTCCCATATTCTCTGCGTCCTTTGCGCCACCTCCGCGCCCTCCGCGGTAAAAAAAGAGCTATCCATCTTCTGCCCTGAACCCTGATTGGTATGCTCATAACGCTGTCAGGGCAAGAGCAGGACTGG
>CAZIVQ010000054.1:0-10336 GCA_964542415.1 uncultured Bacteroidia bacterium
ATTTTGGTAAAGGCGCTAAGCGACCTGAGGAAACAGGTGCGGGCTTAGCCGGCAGGAAATGGGGGAGGGGAGGGGCCGTAACGGCTAGTGCTTGCGGAACTAAATTCTGACCTATTTAAACTTGCCCTTTTTCCGCGGTACTGCGTCAAAAAGCCTTCATTTAGCTCGCTAAACTCAGCCTTTTTTCCTTGTCCCGCGAAAAAATGACTGCGCTGAAATTGGGTAATTACTTTGCTCCACAAGCACTAGATTTGCTGCATGCGATAGCAGGAGCGAGAGGCGAGGCTGATGGTCAAAACCCGAAGGTTTTGCGGGCTCACGAAACACACATTCTGGGGGAATGCAAGGTTGCTGGGAGAATCGCTTTCAGATTAGGAGAACGGAGGGGGCGGGGGGATTGTTGCGTGGGGCCATACGACATCGTTTCTGGTGGTAGGCTATCTGATTCAGGTTCAGGGGACAAGGCCAGGTAGGTTTGTCCCTTGCTTCATTTGGTCCTCAAGGTGTTTTTGCCCTACCTTGCTAGTCCGCCGCTGAATGATAAGCGATGGGGTGATAAGCGATAAGCGATTGAGCGACGAGCGACAAGACCGCAGGTAGCTTTCTCCGTGCCTTTCTACCTAGGGGGTTTCAGCTATCTCCGTGTTCTCCCCCGGTATACCGAGGGATCCCAGATTGGTGAAACTTCTTCCTGTCCCCCCGGTTTATCCGGGGTCCAAGATCTGTGGTGAAAAAAACTACGATCTCCGTGGTGAAAACCTGAAATTCTCTTCATGATTGCCTTATTGAGTGAAAACGCCCTGCTCCTGTTGTTCGTGGTGGCAGCCATCGGTTACGGGATCGGGAGCATCAACATTTTTGGATCCAAGCTCGGTGTGGCCGCGGTGCTCTTTGTGGGGCTGTTTTTCGGGGCCCTGGACGATGCCCTGGTCATCCCTGATGTGGTGTTTTTTCTGGGCTTGGCCATTTTTGTTTATACCATCGGGCTGAGCAGTGGGCCGGGCTTCATGTCGGCCTTTACGGGCAAAGGGGTGGGCAACCTGGGGTTCATCCTGGTGGTGATCTTGCTCTCGGGGCTGATGGCGGTGGGGACGCACTACCTGTTCGATTTTGATGCAGCTACCACGGCCGGGCTTTTTGCCGGCTCGTCGACCAATACGGCGGCCTTGGCGGGCTTGCTTGATGCGATCGGCAAGCAGGTGGCCGAAGCCAAGGCCCAGGGTCTGAGCGAAGCCTCCGTGGTGGGCTATTCCATCACCTACCCCATGGGGGTGCTGGGCGGCATGATTGCCATTATGGTCTGCCAGCGACTCTTTCGCATTGACTACGAAAAAGAAGCCCACAGCCTGCGCCACGAGTACCCGGTCAATTCTTCCATCCGTAACCTCACCATCCATGTCACCCGAGAAGAGGTGCGCGACCGCTGTATCCGCGAGCTGATCCGGCAGCGGGGCTGGACCGCCGTCTTCGGGCGCTTCCAGCGCGAAGGTCAGATCCGCCTTACCAACTGGGACACCTGCTTTCAGCCTGGGGACCTGGTGGTGGTCGTGGGGCGCGAGGAGGACCTGCAAGAAATCACCGAAACCTTCGGGGAGGTAGCCGAAACCGAGCTGACCCTGATGCCCTCAAGCTACGCCCACCACCGGATCTTTGTCTCCAACCCCGAAGTGGCGGGCATGAAGATCGCCAGCCTCAACCTGGCCGAGCAATACTCCACCGTCATCACCCGGGTGCGCCGGGGCGACGTCGACCTGCTGGCCCGGGGCGATACCGTCATCGAACTAGGGGACCGCATCCGCTTTGTGTCGCGGCACGAGGACACCAAGGCGCTGGTGAAGCTCTTTGGCGACAGCTACCAGGCCCTGAGCCAGATCAACCTGCTGTCCTTTGGGCTGGGGATGGCGGCGGGGCTGCTGTTGGGCATGATCACTTTCACCCTGCCGGGCGATATTTCTTTCCAACTCGGCTTCGCTGGCGGACCGCTGATCGTGGCGCTCATCCTGGGGGCCTTGCGCCGCACCGGCCCCATCGTCTGGACGTTGCCCTATAGCGCTAGCCTCACCCTGCGGCAGATTGGCCTGATCTTGCTGCTGGCCACGGTGGGCATCCGCTCCGGGCATACCTTCGTCGAGACCCTGCAAACCGGCGGGGCGGGCTACATTTTCCTGGCCGGGGCCTTGGTCAGCCTGGGCACCGCCCTGCTCATTCTCATCGCCGGCTACAAACTCCTCAAGCTTCCCTTCAGCATCCTCACCGGCATGGTCGCCAACCAACCCGCCATTCTCGAATTTGCCCTGCAACGCTCCGGCAACAACCTCCCAAGCTTCGGCTACGCCGTGATGTTTCCCATCGGACTGATCGTGAAGATCGTGTATGTGCAGGTATTGTTTGCGATGTTGGGGTGAGAATTTTTAATTTAGGAGAAAAATCGTAAATTAGTTGCAAATATAAGAGTTATGGTAGTGGAATTCTCGACTTGCAACTATCGTTCCCTGCGTGAATTGCAGACGCTGCAGTTAGCCGCAGCCCCGATCCGGTCCGTGCCCGCCCGGCTGGACCAAGAAAACGTGTGGGAACCTTTCTCCAGCCTCAAACTCCTCAAGACCAAAGCCATTTACGGAGCCAATGCCAGCGGAAAAAGCAACCTGATATTGGCCCTAATGGCCATGTTGGAGCTGGTGCAGCATAGCGTGCGAGACGAGCAGAGCCTGGCGCAATGGATCATGCCATTTTTACTGGATGAAGCGAGCTCGCAAAGCCCGAGCCTGTTCGAGCTGGTTTTTTTGTACCAAAATGTCCAGTACCGCTATGGATTTGAGGCGACCTCCCACGCCATCCAAACCGAGTGGCTATTTGGACGCCCGCTGGATAGCGACAAGCCGGTGCGAGAGCGTTATTATTTTTTGCGAGAAGGCATGTCCCTGAAGGTCAATGACGACTGGTGCAAAGAGGCCCACCGGGTCTTGCCCGGCAAAGGCACAGCCCCACTTTTCCGGGCCGATTCGCTGGTGCTGCCGACCATTGCGGCCTTCAACGGGCCGCTGGCCCGAGAGCTAACCACCTATCTGCAAGAAGAATTTGAGCTGGTTTCAGGGCTACAAGATCGGGGCCTGGACCGGGCCATTGATTTGTTGGGGGGAGAGCAAGCCGATTTTCAGGCCCAGATGCTGGGGCTGCTCCAGGCCGTGGATCCGACTATCTCGGGGCTGGAGCGCATAGACCCGCCGGGTCGTAGCGGGCAGGGAAGCAAACTGAATCAGGTGGCGGTGTTGCGACAAGGAGCCGGGCCGCGTCCCGTACCATTTTTGCTCGGTAGCCACGAAGCCGAAGGGACCAAGAAGCTCTTTGGGCTCGGGCCTTATTTGTTCCGCAGCCTGCGGCGCGGCAGTACCCTGGTCGTCGACGAGTTTGACGCCCGGCTACACCCCAATCTCACCCGGAAGATTGTCGAGCTGTTTCATGACCCTGTTACCAACCCACGGGGGGGACAGCTTATTTTCGTAACCCACGACTCCAACCTGCTCGACGCCAAGCTGATGCGCCGTGACCAGATCGCCTTTGCCGCCAAAGACACCCAAGGCGCCACGGAAGTATATTCCCTGGTCGAGTTTAAAGGCGTGCGCAACAATGCCTCCTTCGAAAAAGACTACCTGGCCGGGAAGTACCAGGCCGTGCCCACGGAGCTGAATCGCCTGGAAGAAGCCCTGATTACTTACAACCGCCGTGCGAAAGATTAAGGTTACCGATCAGAACAAGCCCTGGAACCGGACCCGGCGTAAGCCCCGGCCCTATGCCCTGGACTCACGAGAACCCGCTAAAGTCTTTCTGATTATCTGTGAAGGCGTCAATACCGAACCCCATTATTTCAAGGCCTTTCCTCTGGCCAATGCCCAGGTAGAAGCCTATGGGTTAGGGCGCACCAAGACCCAATTGGTCAACCTGGTTTTGGACCAGTGCGAGCGGGAAGGCGATACCGACAAGGAGGTTTGGGTAGTCTTCGACATGGACCTCAACCCTGAGCAGGCCAACAGCCAGCGGGAAGACTTCAACCAGGCGGTTAAGCTGGCGGAGCAAGCCGGACTTAAGGTTGCTTATTCGAATGACGCCTTCGAATTGTGGTTTTTGCTGCATTTTCAGGCGCTTTCAACCCCCCTTACCCGTCAAGCTTATTATGAAAAGCTGAGTCGGCACCTCGCTTGCAGCTACGAGCGTGAGGCCAAGCAACATGCTTTTTCCCGGCAGCTGTATCGCCGCCTGGCTGTAGCCCCCAACGCCAGTCAAACGCAAGCCATCGCCCGGGCCCGGGCGCTCCACGAACAACAAGCGCATTTGCCCTCCGCTGACCAAAACCCCTGTACCAAGGTTTTTGAGCTGGTCGCGGCCTTGGGGGAGTATCTGTAAAAAAGCCCCGATCAGAAAGATCGAGGCTTAATTGGTTGTGAGCCATTTGGGGCTTACTTCAGCACCGCCCGGGCAATCACCAGCTTCTGGATTTCTGAAGTGCCCTCGCCAATGGTGCAGAGCTTGGCGTCGCGGTAGTATTTTTCTACCGGAAATTCCTTGATGTAGCCGTAGCCGCCGTGGATTTGCACCGCTTCGTTGGCGGCCCAAACGGCCGTTTCGCTGGTGTAGAGCTTGGCCATGGCCGAGGCTTGGTTCACGTCCTCGCCGCGGTTGATGAGGTCGGCGGCCTTGAAGGTGAGCAGCTCACCGGCTTGGATGCGGGTGGCCATGTCGGCCAGCTTGAACTGGATGGCCTGGAAGTCGAAGATGGGCTTGCCGAATTGCTCGCGCTCCTGCGCGTACTTGAGGCTGGCCTCGAAGGCCGCCTTGGCGATGCCGAGCGAGAGGGCCGCGATGGAAATGCGCCCGCCGTCGAGCACCTTCAGCGCTTGCTTGAAGCCATCACCTACCTTCCCCAAAATCTGCGACTTGGGTAGGCGGCAGTCCTCAAAAATCAGCTCGGTGGTCTCTGAGGCCCGCATGCCCAGTTTGTCTTCTTTTTTGCCGGGACGAAAGCCAGGGGTGCCTTTTTCGATGATGAAGGTGGTGGCATTGTTGCGGGTGTTGGGTTCGCCGGTGCGCACGACCACTACCGCTACCTGCCCGGATTTGCCGTGGGTGATGAAGTTTTTGGCGCCGTTGATGACGTAGTGGTCTCCGTCTTCGACTGCCACGGTGCGCATGTTGCCCGCATCGGAGCCGGTGTTGGGCTCGGTGAGGCCCCAAGCACCGATCCATTCGCCGGTGGCGAGTTTGGGCAGGTACTGTTGCTTTTGCGCTTCGGTGCCAAACTTTAGGATATGGTTGGTACAGAGCGAATTATGCGCGGCCATGGAGAGGCCGATGCCGCCGCAAAATTTGGAGAGCTCAATGATGGCGGTCACGTATTCCAGGTACCCAAAACTGCTGCCGCCATATGCTTCCGGCACCAGCACGCCCATCAGGCCCATTTCTCCCAACTCTTTGAAGATATCGAGGGGAAACTCCTGGGTCTCGTCGTATTTGGCGACCACAGGGCGCAGGTGCTCCTCGCCATAGCGGCGGACCATGTCCGCGATCATCTGTTGGTTTTCGTTGAGCCGGAACTCTATCCCGGCATTCGTAGCGGCGGTAGTAGGTTGCATATCAGGTGATGATTATTTTTTTGAGAAAACCCCGAAGCCCAGGCAGGGCATTTGAGTAGGGGTTAATATACGAACGATCGTTAGTAATCCCAATACCATCGCATTCCTCCCCGTGATGTTTGGGGGCATAGCAGGGGGATGTCAGCAAAAAAAGGGGAATACGCCCAAAATAAGCTACCGATTTTCTCTCAAAATCCAGCAAAAAAGTAGAGAAAAATTGCTCCCAGGCGCCGCTAACCGCAAGGGGAAGAGGTCCGAAGGTTTGCTAATTGACCGAGGTCGGATTATCGCAGATCCGCCTCTGGAGGACGCATCAATCCCGCCCATCGTCCGGAAATCCGGTCTAGCAAATCCTATTTCGCTCCGCGAAAGCACTAGCGAAAAACCTACTGATCAAAGGAGATCAAAGCCTGAATGTTGTCCGATATTTCCCGTAGTTTTTGCCCTCCATCGAGGTAGGTGAGTTCTACGATAAAGCTGAAGCCATCTACTTCCCCGCCGAGCTGCTTGACGAGCTGGGCTGTGGCCAAGGCGGTGCCGCCGGTGGCGAGCAGGTCGTCGTGGATCATGACGCGGTCGCCGGGACGAATGGATTCTCTGACTGATTCGAGGGTAGCTTCGCCGTATTCCAGTTCATAGCTCACCGACACGGTCTCGGGGGGAAGTTTTCCCTTTTTGCGGACCATGACGAAGCCCGCATCGAGGCCTTCGGCGATCTGCGGGCCGAGCAGGAAGCCCCGGCTGTCAATGCCCACGACTTTGGTGATGCCCCGGCCCTCCCAGGGGCGGTAGAGTTCCTGGGAACAGCGGCGCATGAGGTAGGGCGACAAAAAAATGGGAGAGATATCGCGAAAGAGAATGCCTGGCTGGGGAAAATCCTTGACTTCCCGAATGTGTCGAAGGAGGTTTTGGTGAAAAGCGTCTTCCATGGGATGATTGAGGCGATAGGCAAACAAAGGGAAAAACCCAGGAAAGGCTGAGGCCAGCCTTCCCTGAGACAAACGCAATATGCATCGAAAATCGGTCCTACTCAAGGCCGCGCCACAGATTCTAATCGGCTGATGAATGGCCTATCCGCCTGAAAAAATGAACCGCTCTTTTGGCCTCTAAATGCCAGATTCTCCCAAGATCAGGGCGCTTGGGAGCCCGGATTGAGGGTGAAGTAGGTCTGTAGCTCGACCACGGCTTCGGTAGGTAAGCCAGGGGTTTTGGCCACCTCGGCCCAGGTATCGAAGCGGCCGACCTTACGCCGGTTGGCCACCAAGGCGGCAGCCAATTCTTTGGAGATCGCGGGATAGTAGGCGAGTTGCCGGGCAGAAGCCATGTTGAGGTCTTTGCGCGGCACCTCGGGTAGGTCGTCAATCAGAAGGTAGGGTGCCATGCGCTGGAAATTTTCTTCTGAAAGGCCGTACACCTGCCGCAGCTGACTTACCTCGCGGTAGAAACCGAGGATTTCCCGGTAGCGCACAATGCGGGGAGCCAGTTTGGGGCCAATACCCGGCAGGGCGACCAAAGCGGCTTCGTCTGCTTGGTTCAGGTCGATACGGGTGATGTCTGCTTCGCTACGGTATTGTCGGCCGGCCGCCGGTCCTTGCGTATCTGCAAGCAGGGGAGCCGGGGCCGGCTGAGGTCGAGGTTTGGTTTCGGGGGTGAGGTAGAGGTAAGGCTGCAAATCGGCCAGGGTTTCTGGCGGGAGGTTGTAGACCTTGTTTAGCTGGGCCAGGGAATCGAAGCCGCCCAGGGCTTCCCGAAACTTGACGATGCGGTTGCTCAGCACCTTGCCCAAGCCCGGCAGCAAAGCCAGCTCTTCGGCGGTAGCCACATTGATGTCGAGGTGGGGTAGGGCAGGGGAAACCGCTCTAGAGTAGGTTTTGGGGTGGCCAAACTTCGAGCCTTGCAGCGGGGCGGTAAGTTCGCTGAGGTAGAGGCGAGGCTCGATCTCGGCAAAGACTTCGGGCTTGATCCCATAGACTTTGGCTACCTGAGCCACGTCGGTGAAGCCCCCCAAGGCTCGCCGGTAATTGACGATGCGTTGGCTGAGTACCGGTCCGATGCCTGGCAGTTGGGCCCAGGTGGCTGGCTCAGCCAAGTTGATGTCGATGCGCTGAAGGGTGTCAGGCGCGTAATACGGTTGGGTAAATAACTCGGGTGCCTGCTGCGAAGGGAGGCTCGGGCTATCGAACCACTTTGCGGCCGCCCATATGCCCAATACACCAAAAAGGCTGGTAAAAAGGATAAGCAATCCCCGTTTTTGAGAGCGGGTAAACGTATATCCATCGAGTGGCTTCATTTGGCTAGGAGAAGGTAGAGAGAAAGAAAGGGAGCGAAAAGAGCGAGTAAGGGAGTGTTTGATAAAGCGAAAACCAAGTCCGCAAAGGCTCAAACGAACAGGTGGGTGAGATAGCGCGAGCGCCAATCGAATCTAACCAGCAAATTAAGGTTAGAAATATTTTTCTCTTCCGAAATATTCCCCAATGGCAAGAATTCCTGGGCAAATAGTCAAAAATTCTGCGCTAACTCCCCGAAGCCTAGGCTGTCCCCCCCTTCACCCGGATTGCAGATCCGCCCGGAACATGAGCAGCGAGGGGGATTCAACCCCTTGCTGCTCATGGGCAAACCCGAAGCGTCAGCATCAAAGACATGCTGGCCAACCAGCCTGATACCCCGCTAATGGGCAGGCATCAGCTAGGGCTTGTGGAGCAAAGTAATTACCCAATACAAGCATTAGTGCTTCACGCCTGTGGCAGGTCGGGCTCCCGGACCCGCTCGGTGGTTTCTGGCACCTCGCGTGGCAGGGTGATGGTAAACGTAGTGCCTTTTCCTTCCTCTGAGGTCAGCTCGGTGGTGCCCCCCAGTTTTCCCACGGAATTTTTGACGATGTACAAGCCCAGGCCCGACCCCTTGGAGTGGGTATTGCCCCGGTAAAACATCTCAAACACCTTCTGCCGGATTCGAGGGGGGATGCCTACCCCATTATCTTCCACCTTGATTTCTATCTTGTCATGGACCGAGCGCACACATACTTTCACCCAAGGCATGGCCACCGCCGGATTTTGGTAATGAATGCTGTTGACAATGAGGTTTTGCAGCACCGAGTTCAGGATCTTGCGGTCAGAATAAAGCGGCTCCTCTACTTTTACCTTGACCTGAAAGTCCACTTTGCTGGCTTGGGGCACGTGGCTCAAGTTTTGGATCACCTCCTCCACCAATTCGGCGATGTCGATCAGTTCCGGCCGGACCGGGGCCTTGTTGATCCGGGTCAGGTCGATGAGTTCAGAGAGAATCAGGTCGAGGCGGCGGGTGCTTTTGGAAATAAGCTCGAAATACTGGATCGAGCGTGGGTCCTTCACCTCCTCCATGGCGATGTTGGTCACTCCGATAATCGAGGCCAAGGGCCCTTTGAGGTCATGAGAAGCCCGGTAAACGAAGCCATCCAGCTCCCTATTCTTCTCCTGAAGCTTGATCTCGGTACGCTTCCGGTCGGAGATATCGGTCACAATGGCGATGGTGCCATTGACGCCGGCCCCGGGATCAAGGTAGGGAGCGCCGGTGATCAGCACCCAAATTTTGTCGCCATTGGCCCGGCGTAGCTGCAATTCGTACTGGCTGGATTGGCCGTCTTTCCGGCTTGCCACTTCTGATTTTACCCTGGCTACCGCCTCTTCGTCGCTGAGAATGTCGTAGCTTTGTTTGCCGATCAGCTCTGGTGCGCTCAGGCCCAAGATCTGGCACATGCGGTCATTGACGAAGAGGATGGTCTCCTGGGCATCAGTTAGCACCAGGCCCTCATTCATTTTTTCGACGAGCATGCGGTACTTCTCCTCACTTTGGCGCAAGGCTTCCTCATTGCCGAGTCGCTCCGTGATGTCCCGGGCCACCCCGATGAGAAATTCTCTTTCTCCCATTTCCGCATAGCGCAGGTTGACTTCAACGGGAAAAGAGCTGCTATCCTGACTCAGCAAGCGGCCCCGAAAAATGGCAGCCTCCCGGTTTTGGAAGCCCCGGAGCAGGGAGGAGGTCAGGGGCTCACTTTTTCGGGTAAGCAAAAACTGAGCGATGTTCATTTTTTCCAACTCGACCCGCAGGTACCCCAGGCTGCCGGCCATCTGATCGTTGAAGTCGATCAAGGTTCCATCTACGGGGTCGATGACAAAAATGGCATCCGAGGACTGGTTGATGAGGCTACGAAACAGCCGGAGGCGGTCCTCAGCGGCTTTGCGCGCTTCTATGTCCCGCAAGATGACCATCAGCCTGAATTCTCCGCCCAGCACCACCAATTCTGCGGTCAATTCTACCGGCAGCGACTGCCCGTGGCCTTGTTTCATCTGGCAGGTAAAGGTCTCCACTTCTCCCCTGATAGCGGCTTCGAGGTAGGCCTCCATGTTGGCTTGCTGCTCCTCCGACTCGCAAAGCTGACAGATCGACGCTTCGGTCAGTTCTGTCAAGGGGCGGTTGAGCAGGAGGCCTGCGACTTGATTGACCTCGGTAGGGCGAAAGTCATCGGGGTGGAGAATGAAGATGCCGTCGGCCCCGGCGTTGAAGATTTCCTTGTAGTTTTGCTCAGACAGCCGCAAGGCTTCTGCCACTTCCCGCGCTTCGGTGATGTCGCGCAGGATCACCAGCACTTCTTGTCCTTCTGCCAAGCGTACCATGCGCACTTCGAAGTGCATATTGGCTTTGCCGACCAGGGACTGAAATTCCATCTGCCG
>CAZIVQ010000055.1:0-10284 GCA_964542415.1 uncultured Bacteroidia bacterium
AGCGCCGCCACAAGAAGTTCATGGCCATCAACACCGGGGCCATCCCGGAGGGTACCCTGGACTCGGAGCTGTTTGGCCACGAAAAAGGGGCCTTCACCTCGGCCTACGAGCAGCGCAAGGGCTACTTCGAAGAAGTAGAAGACGGCACCATTTTTCTCGACGAGATTGCTGAGATGCCCATGGCTACCCAGGCGCGGTTGCTGCGGCTGCTAGAGAATGGCGAATACCTGCGGGTGGGCTCTTCCAAAGTGCGCCAGGCCAGCGTGCGGGTGATTGCCGCTACCAACCGCAACCTCGTGGAGATGATCCGCAACGGCAAGTTTCGCGAAGACCTCTACTTTCGCCTCAACACCGTCTCTATCTATGTCCCGGCCCTTCGCACCCGTGGCGACGACATTGAGCTGCTGTTCAACTACTTTGCCTGGGAATTGGGAGAAAAATACCACCGTGAACCCATCGTGCTGGAGCAGGAGGCCATTCCCCTACTCTACAAATACCGCTGGCCGGGCAACGTGCGGGAGATACGCAACCTGGTGGAGAAACTGACCGTGCTGGTCAAGGGAGAAATGGTTTCGACTACCGTGTTGCAAAAAAATCTGCTGATCAAGGACAGTTACCTGCCGAGCGTGATTTCCATGCGGAGCGAACTGAACGATGAAGACGGCAAAAACGGCATGAACCAGGACGACCGGGACATGATGCTGAAGCTGATCTATGACCTCGGCAAAGAGGTGGCCGACCTGAAAAAGATGATCTACCTGGGCATGCGTGGCCGTGACATGGAAGGAGGAGGGGCCCCCTTCTCCCCCACTCGTCCCTTCCACGACGATGCTTTTCAGGAACCTGAAATCGTCCCTGACGACCAACCTCCCCGCCCCTCGCCTCCACTATTGGAGGAGTCGCTTTCGTTAGAGAAAAAGGAAAAGGAACTCATCATCAAAGCACTCAACAAGCACGGCAACAACCGCAAAAAGGCCGCCAGCGAACTCGGCATCTCTGAGCGGACGCTCTACCGCAAGATCAAGAGCTACGACATTGATTTATAGAGAATATGGAATATAGAGTATAGACCGGGCTTTTACGTATTCCCCCTATTCCCCTTACTTCTTCACTTCTTCACCTCTTCACCTCCTCATGCGCCTTATCTTCCTTACGGTTCTGACCTTCGCCACCGCTTGGCTCAGCAGTTGCACAGTAAATTTCAACTTTACCGGGGCGGCCCAGGGCAATACCACCCTAGAGACGCTCTACGTAGATCAGTTTGTCAACGAATCCGAGATCGTGGTGCCTTACCTGGCCCAAGAGACCAACCAGCAGTTACAGGACCGCTTTTTGGCGCAGTCAAAGCTGACGCTCACGAGCAACCGTAGCGCCGATGTGGTATTGAGCGGGGCCATTACCCGGTACACGGTTTTGCCAGTGGCTATCCAAGGGGATGACCGCGCGGCGCAGAACCGGCTTACCATAGCGATTAACATAATTTTCGAGAACAACGTCGAGCCGGATGAGGGCTGGGAACAGAATTTTAGCGGCTTTGTAGACTTCGATTCACAAATCGATTTTACCGGGCAGGAAGCCCAGCTGATCGACGAGGTACTGGAGCAGATCACCCAAGATGTCTTCACCAAATCCATTGGGAAATGGTAGACAAAGAGCCCAGCCCGCAGTTAACCCCCGAAGAACTACTGGAGCTACTGGCCTACAGAGGAGAAAATGGCAAAATTTCCGCTCGGACCGCAGCATGGTTGGCGGCTTTTCCTTACTTTCCCATTGGCCATTGGTTACAAGCCAGGCAAGCCCCCTTCTATTTGCAAAAGGCGGCGACCTATGCCCCAAAGCGTAGCAAGCTCAAGCAATTTATGCAGGTAGAACCCCCTCGGCCTTCGCTTGCCTCTCATTTGATCGAACTCCCAGCCATGAACCCTCCCGCTGCTCAACGCGATACCGTAGCCCGCCCGCAACAGCTGTTTTCCCTGCTTCCCGAGGCGGTTCATCAGCCTCCGGCCTCCCCGGCGACGGAGGGTCTTTTTTCGCTGGAGGCGCCACAAGGATTCGACGAGGGGCATGCCATGCTGGATTTTCAGGTAAAAGCCTTGGTGGCCCGCCACCGTTCCCTCGCTCAGGTTATCCGCAAAGAGGTACAGGCATTTGCCCATTCCTACCGGCCGCCGACGGCTCCCCCTCCCGCTACGCCCCCATCTCGCAGCGCCAACCTCATCGACGCCTTTCTCCAGATAAAGAAGCCCTTACGCCCGGCGGTTCCACCTACGGATCAAAAACCGGCCCATCCCGCGGCCCAGGCCTCGATTCAGGAGGGCGATGACCTCGTGAGCGAAACCCTGGCCCGCTTGTATTTGCTGCAAAACAACCCGTCGGCGGCCATTCGCACTTACCGCAAGCTCATCTTGTTATTTCCTGAGAAAAGTGCTTACTTTAAAAGCCAAATTCAAAAAATAAAAGAACAACCATAATGTTTTTCGTACTCGGAGCAGTTTGTGTGCTGGTTGCCATTTCACTCATCTTCGTGGTGGTCATCCAAAATAGCAAAGGCGGAGGGCTCTCCTCGACCTTTGGCGCTAGTGGGGCTACCCAGATGCTCGGCTCTCGCCGCAGCAGTGAGTTCATCGAGAAATTGACCTGGTACCTCGCCGGGGGCCTCGCCCTCATCGCTTTCATCGCCAACGTCATCGGTACCGCCGGCCCAGATGCCGGGGATCGCTCGCTGCAGATGCGCGATGCCATCGAGTCTCAAATCATTAACAATGCCTCCTCTCTGCCCGACCAGTCGGTGATCGATGCCGCCCCGGCTCCGCAGGAAGCGCCCCAAGAGTAGCCTCGTGGCTTCCCATAAAAAAAACGTCTGTTGCCTAGGCAACAGACGTTTTTTTATTCCCCGCAGTTCTTCACGCCTCCCCTACTCTACCCTTAGTTCATAGACAGCCTGCCCATTGCAGGTAAGCCGATAGGGGCCGGCGGATAATTTTTTGAGGTCTAGGACCTGGTAAGGATGCCGGGAAGTGGCTTGCCAAGCCTCGATGGCCAGGTTACGGGCATCCAGCAACATAAAATCGCCGGGTTGCTCCGCCTGCCAGGTGACAGCCAGACGATCCGGCCGGTGGTCGACGGAAAGGCCTTGAGGAGCCAGGGGTAGCAGATTTGCCACAGCAGGCCCTGCATCCCAGGCCATGTCTTCCGGAGCGAGGTCAGTGACCTGGGCGTCGATCGCATCGATCTGCGAAAGCCAGGTCGGGGCCAGGTGCTGCTGGGCTTTGGCGGGGGTCAACCCCCCCAGCAAAACGAGCAGACAAACGAACCGAAAGCGTTGTTGTATCATGAGGCTCAGCCATTACTTTCGGCGCAAAGATACGCATTCCTGAGACGAAAAAGTAGCTGGCAGTCACCCTTTGCTTCAACAAATGGTAGTTTTTGTGGTCTCCCCAGAGGACAGGTTGTTCCCCCCGTCAGGATAAATGGTGACACAAATGCTCTCCTCCCTTCGGAATCCATTTATCGCGTTAAACCCTGTCAGCGTTCCCAAGAACGCTGACAGGGTTATCAGCATAGCCTTCCAGATCCGCATTTGCTACCAAAAATCGCTTCCTCGGTTTAGAGGCAGGGAGAACAGCCTGCCCCATAGGTCTATTCCTCACTTTCCTTTCTTGCGTGAAATTCGAAGCCATAGCGTTTGGTGATTTTTTTCTTTCTGACCTTATCAACCGCCATCTTGATGTAGAGGGGTTCCTGAGGTACGCTCCGGGCGCTGGTAGGGACGGTGACCAGGCTGTCGATGACCTCCATGCCCCTGACCACCTCCCCAAAAATGCTGTATTGCCCGTCCAACCAGGGAGCACCGCCCAGGTCGCGGTAAAGGGTTTTGGTGTTTTCGTCCATTTGGTACTTCGGCCCCAAGCTTTGGCGCAGGCGGGCCTCCATCATCTGTAACTCATTGTCGGTGAGCTTTTTTCCCTGCACGATGTAGAATTGCGAGCCAGAGGAGCGCCGCTCGGGGTTGACCTGATCGCCTTGGCGGGCAGCCGCGAGCACGCCTTTGCGATGGATAGCTCCCGGCAAGATCTCGGCGGGCAAGGTGTAGTCGGGGCCGCCCTGCCCAGCCAGGGCCATGTTACCTCCGGGCCGGGTATTGGGGTCGCCGCCTTGGATCATGAAGTCTTTGATGATGCGGTGGAAGGTGGTGCTGTCGTAATAGCCTTCGGCGGCGAGCTTGAGAAAATTCTGCTTGTGCGCCGGGGTGGCGTCGTACAGAATGAGGACCATCTCGCCGTAGCGGGTAGAAAGGGTGACGAGGTAGTCTTTTTTCTTGGTGCTGAGGTAGTTGTCCTGAGCTGGCAAAGCGATGAGCAAACTCAGAAACAAGGTTACGATCAGGCTGCGGAGAACAATCATGGGGTTTGATGAGTGAGAATTTATAGATGATTAAAGAAGGGCGTCCTAAGGGCGAAAATTGAGAAAAGCCCTTCGCAACGCCAAGCATTTTCCCTATCTTTATTTAGATTCCTGCCTTTGGCCCCTACTTTATGGAACAACCCCTGCGTACATTTGCCTCTTTCCGGGACGAAGCCATGGCCGAGCCGCTACTCATGTTGCTCGAAGAGCAAGCGGTGGCGTATGAGGTAGAGCAAACCCCGCCTCCGCTGGATCAGACCTTTTTGGGGGCGGGAGCCCGCACGGAGATCGCGATCAATATCTCGCCCTCCGACTTTGCCTACGTCCGCTCCTTGATGGCCAAAGAAGCGCCTGGCATGCTCGCCCGTCTGCCAGAGGACTATTACCTCTTCGACTTCAGCAACACGGAGTTGCGCGAAATCCTCTCCCAGCCCGATGCCTGGAACCCCATCGACCTGGTATTGGCCCGGCAACTGCTGGCGCGGCGCGGGCAGCCAGTGAATGAGGCGGAGCTAACCGAGATGCAACAAAAGCGACAGGCCCAGCTGCAAGCGCCGGTGCCGGGCAATCCGCGGCTGTTGCTCATGGGCTTGGGGCTAATCCTGCTCGGCGGCTTGCCTGGCATCGTGTTGGGGCTTTATTTTGCCACCGCCACCCGCACTGACCTCAAGGGGCAACGCTGGCCGGTCTTCGATCCCCGCACCCGCCGCCAAGGTCGCTGGCTCGCCGGCTTGGGAACCCTCATCCTGCTCGGCCTGCTGGGTGGCTGGTTTTTCCTCAACCTGAATGCCTGATGCACAACTTTTCTGGGGCCAAGAAACCCGAATGATGAAAAAATCCCTGCTGTTCCTGCTGCTGCCGTTATTGCTCCTTGCTTGCGGCAACCCCCGCAAAGGAGCCCTGAGCCCCGATGCCCGCTCGGCCCTGGACCGACTCGCCGACCAAAACCTCGAGCCCCAAAAAAAGTACCTCATTCTCGCCCGCCGCTACGTGCAGCTCCTTGATGAGACGGCGGCCTACAGCACCAACACCCAGGCCCTGGCCCATCTCGAAAAATTCAATTCTGACAACCAAAACGCACTCAGTCGCCTCTACGGCCAGTTTGATGGCTGGCAGCGCAACGTCAACGAGCAAGACCTGATGCTTTTTCTCATGAAGCTCAATGAGGAGGACTTTGCCCCCAAGCTCCGCCGCCTGGAGCGCGACCTGCACGCCAGGCTCAACGGGCCGGAGGAGCGCCGGGTATTTGACCAGACCATGGGGTATCTGAAGATGTGGCGGTAAAAATCGAAAACCCTGCCAGCGTTCTGAAACGCTGACAGGGTTAAGCTCGAGCGTCTGGCCCTAAAACGTCACCTCCAAGGCCACTGTCTCCTCCCCCCGCTTGACCACCACCGTGGTTTGGTCGCCGCTTTGGTACTGCCCCAGGGCCTCCATGTAGCCGTAGATATCGGCGATTTCTTTTTCGCCAATCTTGAGAATGATGTCGCCATCCTCCATCCCGGCTTTGGCTGCACTGCGATCAGCCAGCACGGCATCTACGCGCATGCCTTCGCCATCGTGGACATAATCGGGCATGACCCCAAGGGTCACCTTGAAGCGTGTCTGTCGGCCCTGCTGCTGGTCCTTGGTCTTGGTGAAGGCCAGTTTGCCGCTGCCGTCGAGCTGCTCTAGAAGGGCCATCAGGTATTCGCTCACGTAGTAGAGACCCTCGTAGTTGACCAGATGGGCGTCGTCGGCGGGTTTGTGGTAATCCTCGTGCTGGCCGGTGAAAAAATGCAGCACCGGAAGGTCCTTTAGATAGAAAGAGGTATGGTCCGAGGGCCCCACGCCCGATTCGCTGATCTTGGCCTCAATTCCCCCCACCGCAATGGCTTTCAGGGCGGGCTTCCAGGCGGGTGAAGTCCCGGCCCCGCTGATGGCCAGCACTTTCTCCGCGTTGAGCCGACCGACCATGTCCATGTTGAGCATAAAAGCGACCTGATCGAGCTCGATGGTAGGATGCTCGACAAAGTACTTGGAGCCGCGCAGGCCCAGCTCTTCGCCAGAAAAGGCGATGAACAGGTAATTGTAGCGGCTGGCCTTACCTTGAGCCAATTTTTCGGCCAGGTACAGCATCGCCGCTACCCCACTGGCGTTGTCATCGGCGCCGTTGTGGACGCTGCTGTCGCCGGGAGCCCGCGAACCGGTAAAGCCGTGACCGAGGTGGTCAAAATGCGCCCCGATGACGACGGCCTGGCTGGCTTGGTTGTCCAGGTAGCCAATGACGTTCCGCGCGCCCATCTTTTCACCGGCCCCAGCCCCCGCGTGGGGGTTATTGGAGAAGGTGAAGGAGAAAGGCTGAAAGTAGCCCTCCGTGCCTTTGGGGGCGATTTCCAGGGCTTGCAGTCGGGCGGCGATGTATTCAGCGGCGAGTTGTTCGCCACGGCTGCCGCTGAGGCGACCTTCGAGCAGGTCAGATGACAGGTAAACCACATCCACCTGCAACGGACGCAGCTCATCAGTCGTAGGCTGAGCGAACAAGATGAGGCTGCATCCTAGCAGTAAGCTGGCTATCAAACTTCGTTTCATATGAAAAGGGAATATATAGTTTGTGGGAAAAATAGACCTTAGTAACAGTCGAACCATAACCTCCCTATTTCCATTTTGGATCAAAAAACACAAACCGCTGGCTATTAGGTATTTTCTGCCGGCATACCGGCATCTTCGATTTGCGCCTTTGCGTGAGAAAAAAGGGGAGTTATTCTTTGCGCCTTAATTACCTTCAGCAAATAAACTGATTTTTTGGCAAAGGGTTGGGGGGAAAGCATAACCCGCGGGGGGGAATTATTTTAAGGCTTGGTTTGCATGGGTTGCTAAAAAAAGCGATATTTGCCTCTCAGTTTTGGCAACGAGTAGGTTTGTCAATGAAATTAGCCCGTTGGTGAGAGAAGAAAAGCAGGGAGAAGTCCTCTCAAAGCTTCAGCAACACCAGCGAACCATCACCGCAAACATCGAGACAACAGAATAAGATCATGGCCAGAGTTTGTCAAGTAACCGGAAAGCGCACGACGACGGGAAACCACGTTTCCAAAGCGAACAACAAAGTCAAGCGCAAATTTTACCCCAATCTGATCAAGAAGCGCTTCTACCTGCCGGCAGAAGACCGCTGGATCACCCTCAAGCTTTCGACCCAAGCCCTGCGCACCATCAACAAGCGCGGCATCACTGCCGTGGTCAAAGAGATGCGCGCTGAGGGGAAAAAAGTATAAGACAGCCTGGCTGTCCCTACCTGATTTTTAGGTGAGAGAACTCAAATTACCTGGTGTAATTTGAGTTTTTTCTTTTGTTTGGCTGTCCGCAACCCGACCGGTTGCGTTATCCCGAAGGAGGTTTCTCCCTTCCGTCTGATTTTCCAAAACCACTACATGAACCTGATTCGAGTATCGTTGCTGTTGCTTTTGGGGGTAATGACCCTGCCCCAGTCCATTTGGTCGCAAGCTCTTACCCGCTCTGGCCTCCCGGCCCCCACCGAAGACCTAAGCAGCCTTCGTCGTTTTCCCTGTGGGGGGGAGTTGGTGCTGGAAGAATCATTCGATGGTACTACCCTGCCCGCAAACTGGGAAGTGCGGGATGTAGATGGACTTCCTCCCCGGGAGGAAATCGTATTTCTCACCCCTCAAGGAGGCTGGCAATCCGTGCTAGATTTTCGTGATCCCGATTCGGTCAACCGCCTGATGGCCTCGCCTTCTTGGTACGAGGGCAGCACCGCTCGCAGCGACGATTACCTGATTCTGCCGCCATTGACCCTGCCGGAAGACGTTTGCCTTTCTTGGTACGCCTATTCGCAAGATCCCGGTTTTCCCGAGAGCTACGAGATCCGGGTCTCCACCAGCGGCACCGAGCCGGCCGACTTTCTCGCCAATCCTCCTGTTTTGACCATCGGAGCCGAAGAAACGCAATTTACCTACCGCTCCACCAGCCTCGATGCCTATGCCGGGCAGACCGTTTACGTCGCCTTTCGCCACACCTCGCAAGATAAATTCATCCTGGCCTTGGACGACATCCGTTTGGCTCAGGTTAAGCAACGCGACATGGCCCTTTTTTCCGTCAATCCGATTTTTGCCAACCCCGAAGACTCGGTGCGCATCCGGGGCTCGATCATCAACCGGGGCCTGGATACGCTTACCTTCGACACCGCCCGCCTGGAAGTCAACTATCAGATCGATAACGGGGCAGTCGTCACCATGCCCATCAACAAGTCGATCACCTTTGTGCCCAACGATACCCTGAACTTTGTTCATGATTCCGCCTGGGTGCCGTTGGAAGACAAAGTCTACACGCTCAAAGTATGGATATCGGGCTTTGGGTCCGACGACAACCCTGTCAACGACACCCTGGCCCGCTTTCAGGGAGTAGGTACCTTCGTAAGCAATGAATCCTCCCAACCCGCAGCGCGCTTTACCCTCTCCCCAAACCCAGCAAGTGCCCATTTGCGTTTGACGGGTGCAGGGAAGCTCGCCGCGCATTACGAGCTTCAGCTCATGGATTTGACCGGCAGGATTCTCCGTGCAGGGCTCGCCTGGCGCCCTGCCACGGGGCCGGTGCAGTTGGAGGTTCAGGATTTGCCGGGCGGACTCTACCTGCTGCGTTTGCTCGCTCCGGACGGCTCCGGGCAAGTGTTGAGGTGGATAAAGGAGTAGTTTTTAACCTTCTTTTCAGGCAGCCCTGACTGCGCGGGAACCTGATCCCTGATCACCGACGTTCCATCTCGGCCTCGACCTCCTCCAACTTCTGCTTGAGACGGTCGAGGGTGCCACTTTCTTCCAGGCGACGGAGGAAATCCTGGCCCAGGCGATTGATCTCGGGGCCGAGGCGCTCAAGCTCCGGGCGCATTTCTTCCAGCAAACGCCCAGTGAATGCCGCGCTTTTCACCAGATGCTCTTCCATTAAATCGAGGTATTCGTCTTGGTGGGTGCGCAGGTAGGTGATCCATTGGTCGCCGTAGCGTTGCACAAAGAACCCGGCGGTTTCGGCCCAGATGTACACTTTGTCCTCGGCGGTCAGCTCCGGCTCGACTTCAGCATAATGCTCGTTGAGCAGGCTGGTCAGCTCCGCTTCTTTCTCCTGCCACCCAGCCTCATCATAGCGGTACTGATCGCGCTTTATCTTGGCTATCAATTCATCGAATTCATCCAGAAAACGCTCGCGGTTCATCGGCTGGCAAGCGGTGAGCAAAAGTAAGCTGAGGAGGAGAAGCAAGCTTGAAATACGCATGGATTGGCTGTTTGTGGTGAAAGACAAGGTGTTAAAGAACCTGGTCGCTTGAGTAAAGTTGGCAGCTTGGTCGCCAAATTCATCAAAAAAAGAGCAGCAAAGCCGAGACTGCCGTCACCACGATGATGAACTTCCGGTAGAAGGTCTCGCTCAGCAGGCGTACGATTTTTACCCCTAAAAAAGCTCCCAGCGCAATCGCCGGTAGCATCAGCAGATCGAGCCAGAGGGAGGGTAGGCTGATGGTTTCCCAAGCGAAGACGTGGAAAGGCACCTTGCTGAGGTTGATGATCATAAAAAACCAGGCTCCGGTGCCGATGTAGTTGTTTTTGGGCAAATGCATGGAGAGCAGGTATACGGTCATGACCGCCCCGGCATTGTTGCCGACCATGGTGGCAAAGCCGGCGAGCAGGCCCACGCCCACGGCAAAAGCCGGATGGTCGGGCACAGCGGTGATCTTCTTCCAATCGAGCCAAACCATGATGCCGATGCCACCGAGGATGATGACGCCCATGAGCACTTTGAAGATTTCATCCGAGATTTGATCTCCTACCCAAGTGCCAAACAGGATCCCTGCCAGGGTCCAGGGCAGTAGCTTGAGGATGTAGGTCCAGCGGGCCGCGCGGT
>CAZIVQ010000056.1:0-10255 GCA_964542415.1 uncultured Bacteroidia bacterium
GCGGTGCAGTAAGCCAAAATCAGCGGTGGGAGCATAGTGCATTCCCCCAAATTGCCGGGTAACCATGGCCGAGTCGGTGGAGGCACTCATGGCCAGCACCACCGCATTGAGGCCGATCTCAGCCTGGAGTGAGCCGCAAGACCCCACCCGGATCAGTCGCTTTACGCCGTATTCCTTCAGCAGCTCCTCCGCATAGATGGCCGTGGAAGGCATCCCCATGCCACTGCCCTGCACCGAAATCCGCTTGCCTTGGTAGCGGCCCGTATAGCCGTACATCGCCCGTACTTCATTGTAGCTTTCTACCTCCTCCAGCCAGGTTTCGGCCACGTAACGGGCCCGCAACGGATCCCCGGCCAGCAAAACAGTTTCCGCGATGTCGCCCGGACGGGCCGCAAGGTGTAGGCTCATAAGAAAAGTAAATAGAAGGTGATACCGGTGCTGCCGCGAGGCCACCCAAAGCAGCAACTTACAAGTTTTCCCTCACAATCCCCGGCCTTCTCCCACCAAGTCTCCAAGAGAAAAACCCCCTTTGCGCCTCTGCGCCTTTGCGTGCATATTCTTCACGCCAAGCAGTCAAGAAAAAAGCCCCCTTAGCGTGACATGCAGGGCCTTCTCCTCAAACCAATCATAGGTTTCGGGCAGGGCCTCATCGATGGCTTGCCGGAAGCGGTGGATCAATGCGGGTACCTGCGGCAACCGGTACACCAGCGTCTCTCCTGGCTGCTGCCGGCGGTAATGATCACTGCGGTGGCCTGGGCGTTGTACCTCCGCCAAATAGGCTTCCAGCGCCTGCGAAGAAGCAAAAGGAGCCAGCACCTGCTCCACAAAAGCGCGCTGCCGGGCCGGAGGCGGAACCTGCTCCGGCGAAGGCTGGAGAGGGGTGGACAGTGAACAGTGAACAGTGGGCAGCAACGCATAGCGCAACTGTTCACTGAAAACTGTTCACTGAAAACTGTTCACTGAAATCTGAAATGTGGACAGTGGTTAAAAAGCGCCTTTGGCGCTACTGAAAACTGTTCACTGAAAACTGCTCACTGCTAAAACTCCAGCCGGTAGCTCAGCAACGGGATCAGCCCCAGCTGGTAGCGGGTGACCACCTCATTTTCTACGAAGTCCCAGGCGCGGAAGGCCACGTTTTGGGTGTTGAGGGCATTTTGGATGTCAATGCCGAAGGTGCGGGTGTAATGTTCTTTGTTGCGCTTGAAAACGATGCGCAGGTCGAGGCGGAAGTAGTCGGGCAGGCGCTCGCTGTAGGTTGCGCCCGGTGCATAGACCGTGCGATTGGCTGCCGCTGAAGCATCCACATCAATCGGCTGCTCCAGGAAACCGCCCTGGTAGATGGCCCGCAGGTTCACCCCAAATACTTTGTTCTTGCCTTTTTTCGTCACCCGCCCCCATTCTCGGCCCCCGCTAAAAGAAAACAGGTAATTGCCGTTGAAACGGGTGTCCTGCCAGGGGCTACTTTCATCCAAACGAAACTCAGACTGGTAAAGAGAACCCGTCAGCAGGTAGTACCAATCCGACTCCAGCACCTTTTCCAGCGTCAGCTCCAGGCCGTAGTTGCGCCCTTGACCTTCGTTTGCCAAGGTATCCGTCACGTAGCCTTCCAGCAGGTTAAGGGTCGAGAAGTTACGGCCGGGGTTAGTAGAAACGGGCACGTCAAACAGGTGCTGGTAGTAGGGCTCCACTTGCAGGCTCAGGCTGCGGTTAAAGCGGTAAGTATAGTTGAAAACGAAATGATGAGCCCGGGTCAGCCCCAGGTCGCGGTTGGGTTGGTTCACATCGCCATCTGGCCCTGCGAAAGTAGCAAAATACGTCCCTGGGTTCTGCACCTGACTGTGGAGGCCATAGGCCAGTCGCAGGCGGTGGTGCATACCGGGCTCGTAGGTGAGCGAAAGACGGGGTTCCAAGCTGGAAGTTTGGTTGAGCAGGTAAAAAAGGCCGTGCAGTCCGGCCTCCAGCGACCAGCGGGGCGCCAGCTGCCAGCCCCAGTTGGCGTAGGGCTGGATGATGCCCGCTGAGCCTTGCACCCGGGCCAGGGTGTCAGTGATCCCCGGCCCGAATGGATCGGTGTAGTAGCTCTCCAGGTGGTAAAGTTGCTCGGTATAAAAGGCCCCCACCGTCAGGTCATGCCGGGCGTTGAACTGATGACTGAGCGAGGTAGTTACCGAAAATTTGCCTTGGGTCACCTCGTCTTCTTCTACCCGTCGGAGCTGCTGATTGTCTTGAATGAAGTCCCCGAAGCGCTCGCTGCTGATGCCCGAAGCGGCCACGGCCGAGCGCCACAGGGTGCGGTTTCCTAGCAGCAAGCTGTGTGTCGCCCCGATCGCGCCCATGCGTGAGCGAAAGTCGATGTCGAAGCGTTCTTTCTGCTCCTCCCTTAAGCTGTCTGCGCGTACGCCCGTAAACAGGTTGCTGCTCAGCCCCCCCATGCCAAAAAGGGTGAAAGTGCCTGCTTTTTGGGTGGGAAATTTCAAGTTAAACGCCAAGTCCTGAAAGGCGATTTCTTCTCCCCCAAACGACAACCCCATCAGTCCCAGCAGGCCCACGGTGGAGTAGCGGTAGTTGACCAGAAAAGAGCTGCTTGCCTCGCGGGAAATAGGCCCTTCGGCCGACAGGTCGATGCCGATCAGGCCCGCTTGGCCCGTAAATTCATACTGCTCATCGTTACCGCCCCGGAGGCGAATGTCGAACACCCCCGCCAGGGCATTGCCATACTCCGGGGCAAAGGCTCCGGTCGAGAAGGTCGAATTGTCCAACAATTGGGTGCTGAGGATGATGGTGCCCCCGCCGCTTTGAGTGATGCGGTCGCTGAAAGTGCCCGCGTTGGTCAGGTGGTTGGGGTTCACGATGTCGACCCCCTCCATGCGCCAGAGCACCCCGTTGGGAGAGTTGCCCCGCACGATGAGGCCATTGGCCTGGTCATTGGCCTGGATCACGCCCGGAAAGGAAGTGGCCATCCGCGCCGGATCGAAGTAGACCGCCGCAAAGCGCTTGGTCTCCTCTACCGTAAACACCCGGGTGCTCACCCGTTCCACTTCGCGGTAGCTCTCCGAATTGATCACCACTTCCTCCAGGTCATAGGCGCGTAGCTCCAGCTCGATCTCCAGCACCGTTTCTTTGCCCGCGTGTACGATCAGGTCCGGCAGAAAGTAGGGCTTGTAGGATGTCTGGGAAATGTTCAGCACATGCCTGCCCGCGGGTACTTTCTCCAACCGAAAGCGCCCCTCAGGACCACTCACGGCTTCCAGCGGAGGAGCCGATTTTGACAAGCTGATCACCGCGCCTGCCACCGGCTGCCCGGAAGTGGCATCCACGATTTTTCCCCGGATGGTTTGGGTCGGTACGGTCTGGGCCTGAACGCCCATGAAAAAGAACAGAAGCAAGGTCAGCAGGAGACCAGTACGAGGTTGCATGTGGATGAAATGGGATTATTTCAGAGGAATTATCCTACAAAGGAACATAATTACAGGGAAGATTATGAACTGCCGCCAACCAAAAATGGTTTCCCTTTTTCCTTTCTACCGGATCAGGGTCACCGTCCCGCTCCGTTCAAATGGCTGCCCGGACTGTAGTTTGCCCGTCACCTTGAACACATACACCCCTTCCGGGGCCGGGGCCCCTCCGTTCAGGTTGCCGTCCCAGCCTTCAGCCAGCCCTTGGACCTGAAAGATCAGCTTTCCCCAGCGATCGAAAATCAAGGTCTCAACCTCGCGCAGGCCGGTACCTTGCACCTGCCATGTCGGGTTATAAGCATCGCCATTGGGGGTAAAGGCGTTGGGCAGGTAAATACCGGGCCGGTATACCTCGATGACCTGCATGCTGGTATCCTGACAGCGTCCGTAGGGGTCCGTCACCTCCAGGGTGACTACGAAACTGCCCGCCTGCTCGAAGGTATGGACCACCATTTCACCTGTATCCACCCCAAAATCATCCGAAAAATACCACCGGTAGCTACTCATGCCAGGGCTGGTCTGGGCAAAAATGACTGGCTCTTGCTGGTTGATCTCTCCATAATCGGGGTCAGTGTAATAGGTAAAGGCCGCTTCTGGATTGCTACGAATGACATAGACGCTGTCTGTGACCGCCCCGCAGCTTTGGTTGCCTGCCTCCAGGACGTAAAGCCCGCTGCTATCGGCCTCGATCAGGGCTTGCGTAGCGCCGGTATTCCAGCGGTAATAGGTCGCGTGTGCCAATTCTCCGTCCAGGATAGCGGCCTCCAGCGGGCAAAAAATGACCGTGTCAGGCAGCAGTCCACCCTCGACCGGCCATTCAGAGGCGATGGCGATCAGGGCACTCACCGGCGCGCAAAATTCGTTGCTCACCGTCAGCTCATAGCTGCCCGCCCCCGTCACCAGCAGGGTCGGCTGGTCGCTGCCCGTGCTCCACAAATAGCGGTCTGCGTGCTGGACCTGGGCCTGCAACAGCAGGCTGTCGCCCTCGCAGATCGTCTGATCCGGCCCCAGTTCTACCTCAGGTACGGGCACCGTGGCAAGGGCCATCGTATCGCTCACTGCTGGACAGTAGGCCCCGGTCAAGGTGGCGAAGTAGACCCCGGCCTGGTCCGCCGTGATGCTGGGCAAGGTAGCCCCGGTGCTCCACAGCACCCCCGTGGCGTCGGGATGATCCGCCGTCAAAGTCACGGAGCTGGTTTCGCAGATCGTTTGGTCTGGACCGAGGTCGAGGGTGAGGGAGTCGGCCAGGGTCAGAACAAAATCAGCGGTTTCCGCCGGACAGAAGGCATTCGTCACTGACAAAGTATAGGTACCCGCCTGGCTGATAAAGAGCGAAGGACTGCTCTGCCCGCTGGACCAGAGGTAGCTCGTAGCCCCGGCGGTGGTTCCGTCGAGCAGCAGGCTGTCGCCCTCGCAGATCGTCTGATCCGGCCCCAGTTCCACCTCAGGTACGGGCACCGTGGCAAGGGCCATCGTATCGCTCACCGCTGGGCAGTAGGCCCCGGTCAAGGTGGCGAAGTAGACCCCGGCCTGGTCCGCCGTGATGCTGGGCAAGGTAGCCCCGGTGCTCCACAGCACCCCCGTGGCGTCGGGATGGTCTGCCGTCAAAGTCACGGAGCTGGTTTCACAGATCGTCTGGTCCGGACCGAGGTCGAGGGTGAGCGAGTCGGTTAGGGTCAGAATGAAAGCATCGGTTTCCGCCGGGCAGTAGGCATTCTCGGCAGAAAGAGAATAGGTGCCTGCCTGGCTGACAAAGCGTGAAGGACTACTTTGCCCGGTGGACCAGAGGTAGCTCGTAGCCCCAGCGGTGGTCCCGTCGAGTAGCAGGCTGTCGCCCACGCACAAGGTGTCATCTGCCGGTAGATTGACCACCGGAGGGGCCGCCCAGGAGATCACAATATCGTCTTGTACCGGCTGCTCACAGCCTTCGTTCCAAACATCGACCGTGTAGGTCCCTGGTTGTAGGGCCATGATGCCCGGGTTGGTGTCCGTGGTGCTCCAGAGAAAATTGGTGCCGTTACTTTGTTGGGGAGACAGAAAAATCGAATCTCCCTGGCAAAGGGTGGTGTCCGGGCCCAGGTCCACGCTTACGGGTTGGTCCACGGTGAGGGTCACCTGGTCGGTTCGGCTTTGCCCGCAGATGTCCGTGACCGTCACGCTATAGGTGGTGGTGACCGACGGCGAAGCGACGGGGTTTCTCACCGCCGGGTTGCTCAAGCCGGTGGCGGGGCTCCACAGGTAGTTGGTACCGGTTCCGGGATCGAGGGTGACCGATTCTCCCTGGCAAATGGTGGTGTCTTCCAGTGCTTGGGCAAAGGAAATGTATTCGAGGCAGAAGCGGTGCTCGTTGAACAAGGCCCCCGTGGCCGCAGTGAAGCCCCAGAATACCTGGCTATTGCCGCCAAAAATCTGCTGGGCAATGTTGCCCGTGTAGCTCACCCGGAGGGTACAGTCGAAGTAAACCTCCAAGGTTTGGGTCACCTCATCCCAGCTGATCTTCAAGTCATGGTCGTTGCCATCTTCGATGTTGGGGTTGCCTACCAGGGCCTGCACGGGACCGGCCAGGTTGTTGGGGCCATTGTGGTTCAGGTCGCCATTGCGTTGGATAGCAATGTGGTCATAAGCCGGGTCGCTGGCATTCTGGTAGGTGTCAAATTCTACGGCGAAAGAAGGGCTGATCCCCTGAAAACCCAGGCCGCCTCCCACCGAGCCGATGCTCGTGTTTTGGTTTTGTAAAACAAAGGCCATCCCGTCGGCTCCATTGCCGTCGCGGTTACCGAGGTTGAGGGTAAAATAGAGCGTAAAAGACTCGTCCAGGTCAATGAGGGAATTGTACCAAACCGAACCCGCCTGGGTTATCTGGGCAGAAGTAAGCCGGTAACAATCGTTGCCGACCGCGATCGCATTGCCGTTGAGGCTATACTGCGCGGAGGCCAGCGAGAGACTAAGCCCTCCCACCAAGGTGAGCAGAAAGCGTAAAAAAGGGTTCATAGAAAAATACAGCTAAGGGAAAAAGCCTGCCTGCCAGGTTAGAAGGGGTGGGGCGGGGAAGAGTAAACCGAAAGTCGGTACAATATAACTCCAGTTGGAAGAAGGTTCTGCTAGTTGCGGTTGCGGCAAACCCTCATAAAAATGCTGAAACCCTTATGAGGGTTAGCAAGGACATTCTTACTTGCTTCAGCCAAGCCAATAAGCCAGGACCACCAAATTTCTTTTCCGATAAACGCTCCCGCCACCCCAAATATTTCGCCTCTGGTCAACGGCTATCCAACCGATCCTGCACCGTTTCTTCCCAGTGAAACCGGTTGTAGGGGGTCAGGTCACTGCCAGTGAGGTACCCCGTCTCCCGGATGCGGGTGGTGTCGGCAGGCTGGGGGCCACTCAGGCCTAGTCGCCAGGTATTCTTCGCCCAGAAGCGAAAGGCAAAGACCCGCTCGGCCTGGGCACTGCTATCCAGCGGCAGGATCCCCAGGAGTTCGAGGCGAGAAAAGTCATGCCCATGTGCTTCTAACCACGAAGCTAGGTCTCCAGCCGCAAAGGCGGCCTGCTGCCGGGCTGCCGCCGGAAAGTGGCCGGCCTCTCCCCGCTGATCGAGCAGCTCGAAAAGGGCGTTTCGGGTCACATCCTGCTCCGCCAGGTCTGCAATCACCGCTTCTGGCACCGGGATCTCCGCTTGCAGGCAGGCGCGCATTCCCATCAACCGCAATGCGGGATCGGAGGCGTCGAGACTCGCCAGCAGCCATTGGTTCACCGCAGGCTGCTCGGGCACATAGGCCAGGCACAGGCTCAGGTCCTCAGCCAGGCGGGTGGCCTGCTGCCGGGCCGCGGTGCCTTTTTCCTGGCGATTTCGCTCCTTTAGGGTGGACTCCAGGCTTTGGAGCAAGGCTTGGCTGTGGCTGCGAATGGCCGCCGGCTGCACGCTGCCGGTTTGCAAGCCGATGGCCAGGGCTTCGACCACCGCCGCTTGGTAGCCCGGGTGGGTGCGCAAGGCCAACAAGTCGGGAAACATGCCGCTCAAGTGTTCAGGCACCGCATACAAAGGCGCAAAAACCGGTCGTATGAAACCCGGCTCGCCGCTAGGGGGAGACGACAGCAGCAGCTGACGCCAGGTTTGCAGGGCCTCTTCTGTCCCAATTTCTGCCAGGCAGTTCAGGGCTGCGACTTGTACCTCCGCCGGCCAGGCAGGGTAGGCAGCTTCGATCTGGCCCGGCGTGGAGCGATCATGGACGGTGCGCAGCACATGCAGCAGCGACCGCTGGCTGGCAGAAGGGAGGCTGTCAGAAAGGGCCGCATGAAGGTGGGGTAAGTCTTGGGTAAGAAAAAGAAAACCAGCCACTTCCTGCTGCACAGAATCAGCCAAAGCAGGTCGGGCCAGGCCTTTGAGCAGCCACTTGACTTTAGCGGTGTGGGGATCACGCGCAGGTCCGCAGGCCCACAAAAAGGCTAGCAGCAAGAAAAAAGACAGTTGACGCATAGACACAGGCAGAACATAGGGGACAGTACGGGGACAAATTAGCCAGAAAAACCCCGGCTTCAAACCTAAGACGCTGTGGCCACCACAGAAGGGAAGGCGGCGCCGGGAATTATTCTCCCAGCGCCGCCTTCTCGGGCTATTCTTGCGTTTTTCAGGCTTGGCTCAATCGGCGGACCGGATGCTACCCGCCCCAGAGATGTGCTGGGATACCTTGGCCGGATTGCCTTGATAGCGGAGGCTTCCCGCGCCAGAAATATGGGCTTCCAGCCGCTGGGTGGCATGGACCTTGGCCGAAGCCGCCCCACTGGTATGGACTTCCAGGTCCTCGCAAATGAGGTCGTAGGCGTCGAGTTCGCCTGCCCCGGCCAACGACATGTTAGCTTGGCCAACTTTTCCCTTTAGCTCGATTTCTCCAGCTCCGCCCAAGGAAATGTCCAGAGATTGGGCGTAGACTTCCAGGTCAGTTTCGGCCGCGCCGGCGATTTTGAGTTCGAGGTGCTCCACATGCAGCGGGGTCTCGGTGACCAATTTTACCCCGCCCTGTACCTCGATTTTGCGAAAATCAGGGGCTTGGATACGGAGCACGAGGTCATGGCCAAAGTTGGGGCCATCTTCGGTTGAGATGATCAAGATGCCGTTTTCAACCCGGGTATGCGTCAGCGCTTGTAGGTTTTCGTCCGTTTCGATTTCTACGAGGTAGCGCTCTCCTTGGCTGAGGTGTAGCTCATAGCCCCCGCGTAGCAGCAGGCTATGAAAGTCTTTGAGTTCCCGCAGGTCGGTAACCTTGACGCCATTGCCCTCGGGGCGGTCGTCTTTGGCGAAGCGAGCCAGGGAAAAGCCTACAGCCAGCACTACCAAAGTGCCGTAGAGGAGCATGTTTTTGAGCCGGGCACGGTCCATAGGTCGGGCTTAGTTAGGTGAGAAGCAACATTGCCTTATCTAAAGATACCCAAAAAATTTCTGGGTTGCACCATTGGTCGAAAAAAGCGCCGCGTTTGCCGAAAATTCAGACGATTTCAGGAGGAGGCAGCCAAGGCAGCCAACCGCAAGCTCACTGCCAGTTTGTGGGCGGCCAAGGCCTCGGCTTCGGCCATCACTTCTACCGACGGGCCGAGCTGGGCAATGCCTGCGGGGGTCAACCTCTGAAAGGTGATTTTTTTGATAAAACTATCCAAGGACACCCCGCTGTAAGCGCGGGCAAAACCGTTGGTCGGCAGGGTGTGGTTGGTGCCTGAGGCATAGTCGCCTACGCTTTCTGGGGTAAAGTGCCCCAGGAACACCGAGCCGGCATTGACGATGGTCTCCGCGAGGGCTTCGTCGTCTTTCACGGCTAGAATGAGGTGTTCGGGCGCGTAGGCATTGATCAGGTCGATGATTTCCTGCCGCTGGTCCAGAATCAGGGCGCGGCTGTGCGAGAGGGCCTCCCGGGCAATGTCTGCCCGCGGCAAGTTCGTCAGCTGTTGCTCCACTTCGCGGGCCACCGCTGTCACCAGGCTTTCGCTGTCGCTCACCAGCAGCACTTGGCTGTCAATGCCGTGCTCGGCCTGCGAGAGCAGGTCCGCAGCCACAAAGGCCGGATGGGCGCTATCGTCGGCGACCACCGCTACCTCAGAAGGGCCGGCCGGCATGTCGATCGCGGTCTGCTCCTTGCTCACTAGCTGCTTGGCCAGGGTCACGTACTGGTTGCCCGGCCCAAAAATCTTGTATACCTGCGGCACCGTCTCCGTCCCGTAGGCCATGGCCGCCACCGCCTGGGCTCCGCCTACTTTGTAGATATGGTCAATGCCCAGAAGCTTAGCCGCATAGAGCATGGCGGGGTTGACCTTGCCGTCTTTGCCAGGGGGCGTACACATCACAATGGTCTCACAACCAGCAATTACCGCTGGTACGCCCAGCATAAGGATCGTAGAAAAAAGCGGCGCCGTGCCCCCAGGGACGTAAATGCCCACGCGAGAGATAGGGACGCTCTTGCGCCAGCATCGTACCCCAGGCATGGTTTCGATTTCCTGTACCGGTTCCCACTGCGCTTGGTGAAAGCGCGTTATGTTGGCCTTGGCTAGCTGGATCGCCTCTTTGAGCGAGTCACTGACCAACCCCTCTGCTTCGGCGATTTCGGCGGCACTTACCCGTAGCTGGTCGAGCTTGACCTGATCAAATTTTTCGGTAAACCGCAGCAAAGCCTGGTCTCCTTCCCGCTTGACCGCCTCCAGAATCGGGGCTACCCGGGATTCCAGGTCTTTGAGTTCGAATACCGGCCGGGCCAGCAGGTCAGGCCATTGGGTACGGGGAGGGTTGTGAACGATTTGCATGGAGGGAGGGAGGGGAT
>CAZIVQ010000057.1:0-8045 GCA_964542415.1 uncultured Bacteroidia bacterium
AGGGAGAGGAGTGTTTTCATGGTTGGAGAGTATGGAATATCAGAGTATGGAGTATAGAGTATGGACGGGCGGCGCTCGCTTCACTGCTTCACCTCTTCACCTCTTCACCTCTTCACGTCTTCACCTCTTCCCATCTTCCCCTTCTCACTGCTTACGAATCAAGATATCTTCCCGCAGCACGGCCATTTGGTCGTCGTAGCGGCGGTTGGCGGCGAGCCAGCGGTGAAAATTATTTGAATTCATCTGCATGGGCAAAGCCCCCTCGGCTTCGCTGCGATTGAGGGCGGGTTTGCGCAGGGGCTTTTCGGAGTAGATAACGTAGAGGCGATTCTGGTCTTGCTCGGTTTCGGCATACATCAAATATTCATCCACATAGCTGTGGAGGTCGAGGGCGTCGCGGGCGCGTGAAAACAGCAGGTATTCCTGATCAGCTTTGATTTTAGCCCCATTTTCCATGCCTTCAGGCATGTTGCGGTAGGGAAAAAGCCGTTGCACGGTCTTGCCATCGCTGAGATAGACGGAAAGATAGCCGCTGACCGGGCTTTTGAGCCAGAGAAAAAACGGCTCCTCCTCGTAAAAGGTGGTGGTGGCACAGCTGGGCTGCTCACAGTCCAGGGGCTTGAACGCCAGGTCAATGCGGGGCGCTTCCAGTTCCTGCACCACGCCTTTGACCGAGCAGCGCAACCAAAATTCTCCCTCGTGGGTGAAGCGCTCACAGTCCTCCTTGAGGGTCTTGACCCAGTCGCCGTTGACGTAGGTCTCGGCGATCATGTTGAACACCTCCTTGGTTTCGGTGGTCTCTCCCGTGTGGGCATTGCGGATGAGGGTGGTGTTGCCCTGGATAATGACCGTCCCGAAAGCTTTCTCGATGGCTTGTACCCGGGCCTGCTCCATGCACTGCTGACAGGCTTCCGCCTCGGAAAGGTTAGAGCGGCTGAGGCTGAGCTGGTACTCGCCCTCGGACCGTTTGGTCTTTTGGGCAAAAGCCAGGCTCGTCAATAGCAGCAGCAAGGTTAAGGAAATGGTTTTCATAGCAAAAGCGATAGGTTGCGCACAATATAAGCCTTGAAGAGCCGGATGATCGCCGAACATCCGGTCCGGGATTTTCCAGCAAAAAAAGGAGGGGAAGCCTGCCAGCGCGAAGCTTTTCGTCTTCCCCTCGGTCCATCAGCGGTCATTTAAGAGAGGCCAGGCTTCCGCCCATGGTCTCAGCCTCTCCTTTCTCAACCTCAGTTCGTCTACCTACCGAAACAAGGTGTCGATCTCTTCGATCAATTCATCAGCCTCGTCTTCGAGCTCGTTGCGGATCTTTTGCTCCAGGGCCTTCTGGGCGGCGATCATGGCTTCTTCCGCATTGTAGAAGAGCTTTACCTGTACCTCAAGGTCCTGCCGACCTACCTCGCGGTAGACTTTGAAGCCGGGGCGTACGTAGGAGAGGTTCTGGATGATGTAGTTTTTGCTGCCTGCCACAAACTTGGTCAGGGAGTTACCGGTCTCGCGGTCGATCTGGTCGTTGGCGATTTTGCCCTCGATGATCTGATTCACTTCGTTGGAAATTTGCCCGGCCAATTGAAGCTTCGCGGCCTCCATGGCCTGCATTTCAGCGGCGGTCATGGTTTTGCCCACGCCATTTCCGTCGGCAAAGATGTACATAGGGGTGCCGTCGGGATTTTCGGCGTACTGCTTCATCCAGACTTTTTCTAGCTGCTTGTCCATGGGCATCGCCCCGGGATGCACCGTCCAGTTTTCTTTCTTCTCCAGCCGCTTGGCCTCTTTGCGGGCTTCTTTTACCGCCTTGCCTTTGATCTCTTTGACCTGGCTTTTCTGCTGGTTTTCGGTTTCCCGGCGTACTTGCCGGTCTTCACGGATCGCCAGCTGTGCAGGCGTGGTACAAGCGGTAACGGCCATGAGTACGGCCAGAGCGAGGAAAAAATTTGCGCGTTTCATGATGTTAATGATTGAAAAGTAATTGGTTAAGGGGAGAGGTATTTGGGGTTTTGAGTTTTGGGTTTTGGGAGTGCTGTTTTTTTAACGCGGAGGACGCGGAGGGGGCGCGGAGGTTCGCAGAGGAGAAATTTAGGGTCATTTTATCGCTCGTCGCCTATCGCCTATCGCCTATCGCTCATCGCTCATCGCCCATCGCTAATCGCTCATCGCTCATCGCCCATCGCTAATCGCTTTATCGCTCGTCGCTAATCGCTTTATCGCTAATCGCCCATCGCTCAGTCGCCCATCGCTCAGTCGCCCATCGCTCAGTCGCTAATCGCTCGTCGCTAATACTCCAGGATCACTTTGTCATCCTGCCCGTAAATCTCGGGGGTCTGTTCGCGGTTGTTGAGGCGACGGGCGGAGTAGGGCACCTGCTGCTGCAGATAGGCCCGGAGTTCGCCCAGGGTGAGGTTGCGGTCACGGTCGGTATTGGCGGCGCCTTGCAGGGCCTTGAGGTAGTAGTAGGTAAATAAGCCGTGGGACTGCTCCGGGTACCAGGAGGCGATTTGCCCGCCGGTTGCCGAGGTGAGCACCACCGCCTTAGGATCGTTGAAAAGCGGATTCGAAGTCTTGATTCGCACCAGCGAAGCGTTGGGCAGCAGGGTGCCCCGGTCGGACATGCCGCTAAAGCAAGCATCAATCACCACGTTGAGCGAGCGGTAAGGCAGCTTACCCAGGTTCTGGTAAAAGGTCTCGATGGCGTAGCCATTGAAGCGCACCAGTGAGGGGTCACAGTCTACCGGCACGAAGTAAGCCTGCTCCCGTTGCACATCCGGCGCGCCATGGCCGCTGTAGAACACAAAGAGGTCGGTCTCGCCCGGCTTCACCAAGTTGAACAACCGCGCCCGGTGGTCTTCTTTGGTGCCAAAGGTGCCGTTGAAGTCGGCTTGGGTCGCGTTGGGCAAGAAGATGATGTTGTTGTCATCGAAGCCAAAGCTCTCGACCAGGTACTTGCGCATACTTGCGGCATCTTGCAAGGCAAAGTCTACCGGCGGCACGTCGCGGTTTTCGTAGTCGCGGTTGCCGATAACCACCGCCACCGCATCGGGACGGGACCCCCGGGCCTGGGGCAGGTTGCGGTCCACATCGGCACTGAGCCGAATGTCTTCCACATCGACCTTGATGGGCATGGCCGAGATGACCACCCGGTCATTGATTTCCAGCATTTGATCCACCCGCACGGTAAAGGTCTCGGTTTTGCTGAAGGTTCCGTTGCCCGCTTCGAGGCGCAGGCGCACCGGCACGGCATCGCGGTCGTAGCGTTTGTTGGTAAAAAATTCAAATTCAAGCAGGGCACTCTCCCCGGGGGCCAAGTCACCCAATTCGAGGCGGGTCTGCCCGGCAGAAAAGACGTTTTCGGGCAGGGCCAGCTCCACGCTCACCGCTCGGGCCAGGCCGGCCCCGGTATTTTGGACGGCGGCCTTGAGGGTAAGGGGCACCCCCAGCCGCATGCGGCCGCCCATTTCATTGGCAAAATGATGATCTGGCACGGTGAGCACCGGGGGTTGAAAGGCCTGTACCGGCACACTGATTTGCAAATCGGCCCCGTCAAAGCCATTGGCCTCCTGGATGCTGATCCGAAATTCGGCTACGCCCGAGCCCAGGTCCCCGGCGCCGGTGATGGGAAGGCGCAGATGCCGCTGCTCCCCCGGAGCCATGGTCCCTACCCGAATGGTGGCGGGGAAGTCCAGGCCCGTGAGGCCCGTTTCTTCGGCAAGCAGGAGGGTCACCTCGCGAGCGGCCCCTCGGCCCTGGTTGGCGAGGGTGAAGGTCAGGAATGTCTTTTCGCCCGCTTCGATACGGTTGTTGGCGTTGGGGTCTTCGAAGCCGAGGTCGGAGGCAGAAAGGGAAGCCGGGGCCGAAGGCTGCGAGCCCTGAGGAGCCGGGCCACGGGTCGGGGTCGTGACGGGTGCGTAGGCCAGGGGCGTTTCCGGGTCAGGGAGGTAGCGCAGGTCGTATTCTCGCAGCAGGGTCTGGAAGCCGGGATGGGAGGCGATGGGCGCAAAGTTGGGGTCGCGCTCCAGCCAGCCCCACTCGCGGTAGCCATGTTCGAGGGCTACGCGCAGGTGGCGCACGGCCTCCCCGGCCCGGCCAATCATGCCTTGCATGGCCGCCAGGTTGTAGTACAGTTGGTTGTATTCTCGGGGCACCCGGGGGTCTACCCGCCCTTGCAGGAAGCGCATGTCGTGGGCAGCCGCTTCTACCTCCCCTAGCAGGTACTGGGCAAAAACCCGGTGAATGCCCGGTTCGGGGCTCAGCTGAATCACTTGCCTCAGGTCGTCTTCGCCTGCCGGGCGGAGCTGGGGGTTATGGAAGCGGAGTTTGCCCCGGAAGTACCAGGCCTGGGCGTCGTGGGGGCGGCGCTCGATGGCCTTGGTGAAGTCTTGTTCGGCTGCGGGGTAATCGGCGAGAATGTAGGCGCAAAGACCGCGCTGGTAGTAGGCTTTGCCTTGCCGGGCCGGGTCATAATGATAATAGCGGATGGCCGCCGCGTAGTCGTTCGTGGCCAGGTCGAAAGTGCCTTCGGTAAAGTATAGGTCTCCGCGCTTCTGGTAGTAGAGCCCGCTATGGGGCTGGTGCCGGATGGCGCGGTTGTAATACTCCAAGGCCTTCTGGGTTTGGGCAGAATAGGGCCGCTGGGACTGCGCGGGCAGCAGCAGGGCCTGGGTGGCAAAAAACCAAAAGAAGAGCAGGCAGGGTAGCGGTGCTTTCATGGTGCAGGGGGTTAGGCGAAGCAGGGTAAAGTAAGAAGGCAAACGAAGGTATGGAAGAGACAGGGGCGAAGACAAAGTGTTGCTTAAGGAAGACTTCTATCTGCTCAATACCTTTATGAGTTACGACAAAATAGGCGTTTCAATCCGGGTTTTGTCTTTCAGATGAGCGAGCGTGTGAAGCAAATGAACATTCGTGCCCGCTTTGGCCAAGGAGACCTGCCGGGGCGGTGGCTGGAGAGGGAAGAAAGAACGGAAACGGAATCTTTCTTGCCCGCTACGTTTTTTGGCCGTAAATTACCAGGCCAAACACAATCACGAAACCACGAGCTTATTTGTTAAAACAGCCCGGCAAGGGCCCGGGCAAGCTTTGCGTTGAGGCTCATTGGCGCTTTCCAGGTTTTGGCGTTCCTATCAGACTTTGGAAAAGAAAAAAAGATGCACGCTCTGTTTTAGCTCAGCCTTTCTGTCATTGGCATCATCCGTTTATCTCCCTTAAGTTCCTCTTGTCATGCTCACTGCGTCCGATCTCAGCAAAATTATCAACAAGAACGGTGGCAACTTGCTCGATACCATCGCCATCGAAAGTATCCGGTCTTTTAAGCGCCTCCAACGCGACCTGCCTCAAACCAATGCGGCCGAAGACGAAACTTTTCAGCAAGCGTTCAAGTCCTATTTTCGCCTTAGTGGGACCGGCGTAAACCAGAAATTCATCCAGTCCTATTTCGAGTACCTCGAAAAGGTGAAGAATGATGAGGAATTTGACTTCCGTAATGCTTCCCTCAGGCTCTACGGTGCGCGCCCCAAGCGCAAGCTCTCCTCCGCCCAGTTTGGCTTTTTGACCAAAATGGCCAACCTCATTCACCCAGAAAAATACCCGGTCTACGACAACCATGTAGCCGATATTTTTGAGTTTGACAAGCCGGTACAAACCACCCTCGACACCCGCGAGCGCCTCAACCGCTACCTCGAATTTCATACCTACATGATTTCCATTTACGAGGAGCTAATCCGGGAAGCCATGCTTCACGACACCTTGGTGGTCTTCAAAATTCTGCTGAGAAAATACAAGGATGATGAGTTTCCAGAAATCCACCTTCCGGACATGAAGAAGGTAGACTTTTTGGTAGAAACCGCATCGAACTTGCAGGAGCAGCTGGTCTAGAAAGGACTGTCTACAAACTAAAAAGCGGCTTTTCTTTTGGGAAAAGCCGCTTTTCTCGTTTTAGCCCTACCAGCGTAAGATATGGCCGGGAATGCATCTACTAATCAGGCCACAACTGCTTACCTTTCCTCAAAATATTCGCGGGGGTAAAGTTCCCCAGCTGACTGATAACCAAAACCCTCCCCAAGGCTCAGACCCCGCTATTCATGAAACGTTTTGCACCACAATTAGACTTTCTGATCGGCCGGGCCTTCCTCCTGCTAGGTGCGATGGGCATGGTCGGTTTCAGCCTGCTGTACCGGCTTACCGAAAACCCCAGCGAGCCCCTGCTGGACCGGCTGATAATTTCTGGTCTCATGCTTGGCCTTTTTGGGCTGTCCTTTACCCGTTTTTTTTCCAAAAAAATGCTGGGAAGGGCCATTGTCTTTAGTCTCTTGCTGCTTACCCTGCACGGCGTCTATGTCAACTATGAGGCAGGCTTTCCGCCTTTTTACCTGATCACCCAACTGCTGGTGGTGCAGCTGATTTTCCTGATCTTTCAGCGGCAGCGGCAGATATGGAGCTACTTTTTTCTGGTTAATGTCAGTTGGCTCTTCGGGCTGGTGGTAGGCGGGGTCTCGCTGGCTCATGGGGCATTTGAATTTGGTAGCGTCCTGCTCATTTCCCTGGTCAACACCCTGATCGGCCTACAACGGAGCCATAACCTGGAGGCCTTGCTCCAGCAGGAGTACCAAGCCGCCGAAAGCGAGCGCACCTTACAGGCTGTGCTGGAAAGCAGCCAAGACCTCATCTGGTCAGTCGACCGCGCCTATCGCCTGCAAGTCTTCAACCAAGCCTTTATTGACACCATCAGCGCCATTTATGGGTTCGATCCGAAGCCCGGCATGCGCCCCCCCAAAGACCACCGCTACGAAGGCACCTATCCCCGTTTCGAGCCCTTCTATGAGGAAGCGCTGACAGGAAAAAGCTGCACGCTAGAGGCTGAGATAAAGGTCGGGGACCAAAGCCGCTGGTTTAGCATCACCTTCAATCCCATCTTTTCGGGAGAGCAGGTCACGGGTTTGGCCAATTTTGCCCGCGACATTACCGCTTTCAAGCAAAAATCGGCCGACCTGCTCAAGTTTCGCCAGGCCATCGAAGGCACCGGGGAAGCGATCGGCATCTCCGACCTTGCAGGCAAGGTCGTTTACCTCAATCCGGCCTTCGAGCAACTGACTGGCTACACCCCCGAAACCGTCAACCAAGTGGGCATTCCAGCCCTCTACGCCGAGCCAGACCATATGGCCGAGGCCTTACAGCAGTTGCTAGCCACCGGCGAAGGCTTTGAGCAGGAAATCGTGCTCTACACCCAGCAGGGGAAGCCCCTGACCATCGCCCTCAAAGCCAATGGCATCTTCGATGACCAGGGAGAAATGATCGGGTTTATGGGCCTCCATTCTGACATTACTGAGGAGCGGCGGCAAGAGCAGGAAATGAAGAAAAAAGAGCGCCGCTATGCCCTGGCCATCGAAGGGGTGAACGATGGGCTCTGGGACTGGAACCTGGTGACCAATGAGGTCTACCTTTCGCCCCGCTTCAAGTCTATGGCCGGTTATGGTGATGATGAACTGCCCAACGATTTCCCCAGCTGGCAGAAGATTATTCATCCTGACGACCGCGAATGGGTAAAAGAGGGCCTCGTAGCCCATATCAAAGGCCAAAGCGAGCAGGCCCGTGGGGAGTTCAGGTTACGGCACAAAGAAGGTCACACCGTCTGGGTATTGGGCCGGGGCAAATGCGAACGCGACGCCCAGGGCCAGGCCATCCGCATGACCGGCTCCCACACCGACATCACCGAGCGGCGGCAACTGCAAGCTTCCTTGCAAGGGGTGCTCAACAGTTCCCTCAGTGGCATCATGGCCTTCCGGTCGGTGCGGGATGCGCAAGGCAAAATCATCGACTTTGTCTGGACCTTGGTGAATGAGGCGGCTGCCCGCATGGTCGGCTTTCCCCCAGAGGAACTGATCAACCGGCGGCTACTGGAAACCATGCCGGGCAACAAGGAGGACGGCCTGTTCCAAATTTATAAGGATGTGGCGGAAACCGGTATGGCGGGCGAGATGGGGCACTTTTTCAAACATGAAAAAGTTGCAGGGGAAAGGGTCAGAAATAGTGTGGGGGAGCTTGAAGACGGGGTTGCG